>JARXKR010000036.1:0-1067 GCA_030271565.1 Pseudomonadota bacterium | reverse complement strand
GCAGCAAGATTACATTGGGGCGGCTGGGCTGCGGTGAGATTGGTATTGTGTCCCCGGAACTCTGCACTGTCGCCTTCATTTCCGCACTTGGTATGCGGCTTTGAGCAGTGGCTTTGAGTTAAGTATTGCGTCCCCGGAACTCGACAGTTCGCTTTCACTGTGGCTTCAATGGCAAGCGGAGTTCTTCCAGCCGCCAAGGGTCAAAAGTTGCTAGCCGACATTTGCTGAGCACCCGATCAGCTCACCATGTTGGTGATAATCTTCTGAAGGATGGGGACATTGTGAGCAAGTTGGGCAGGCAATTGGAAAAGCCTAACCGACGTTGATTTGTGAGCAGAATACGAATCACCGTTGATCGGGAACGGTTGCCGATCAAGTTTCACATAAAATTGAAGCCCTGAAACTGAAAATAACCATGTACGAACGTGCCCGAGTCTAGTTGGGAATGGTGCAATTGCCATCGTGGCCTCGGTTCCGATCGGCGTACGCAAATTGTTTCGCGCGATTAAGAAGGAAAGTTCGCAGGGTCCGTCCTCAAATACGGCTCTTTGCAAAATTTCAGCATATGGGCCTAACGCTGCCAAATCACGCCCGTGCTGCGAGGCAGCGAATCGCCAAATGCACTGGTACGTGAATCTAGCAAGTAAGTTTGGTTGGGGGTTACTTATGAAGCCGTCGTACCCGCTTTGATCGATTGATCGAATTACCGCCCTACAAAACTCAACTGCATACTCGTCGGGCCTTGAGGTGACCGCCTCATGCTTATCGCAAAGAATGTTCTGATCCCAAGGACCGCTTTGAAGAAAGCGCGTGCCTGCTTTGCTATCTAGAGCTTCGTGCAGGAAGCTATCGCTGCCTCGCAAATCGTGCATAAGCGCACGGGGAAAAATGTGACTTTTTACGGTGTTAGTATCTCCGCACACCACGCACCTGCCGGGTTCCTTATCTCCAGCCTTGGTCTTCATTGCCCCATCAATAAACCCGCTTCTTCGGCTTGATGTACTCCACATCATCGGTGAGCGTATATTCATGCACCGGGCGGTAGTCGATCCGCACGTCCCCGCCCT
>JARXKR010000241.1 GCA_030271565.1 Pseudomonadota bacterium | reverse complement strand
CTGCGTTCCGCGCTCCAGCCTTGCGCGGCACATGGCAAATCGTCGTTGTCCTTGAACGGCATTTCCAGCGTCATCGTCACCGCGCCGAAGCGCTCGGCGAGCTGGTTGGTCGACATGGTCAGGTTGGCATGCCCCGCGCGCGCGACCGGGTAACCGATCCTGGTCTGGAAATCGGGGCTGCGCGCGGCGAGGATTGCGGCGTAGCGGTCGTACCCGGCTTGCTGCGCTTCGTTCCACGAGGGAATGCCGTGGAAGCCAGCCAGAAACACCGCCGGTATCGCTTCGTCGCCGTGGACATCGATCGCAAAGTCCAGTCCACTCTTGTCCATCGCATTGCGGATCGCCAGCACCTCGGGGGATTTCTCAGCGCTCGGTTCGGCCCATTCGCGGTTGAGGTTGATCCCTGCGGCGTTGGTGCGCAGATGCCCGCGCCGTGAACCATCGGGGTTGGCATTGGGCACGATGTGGAAGCGGCACAATTGGTTCAACTTCCTCGCCACCGGATCGGCCGGGTCGGTCAGCCGGTCGAGCGCGCCTTCGATCCACCATTGCGCCATGCTTTCGCCGGGATGCTGGCGGGCGTAAAGCCACACCTGCTTGGGCCCCTCACCCAGTTCGAGGCAATCGATCGGCTGGCCCTCGATGCTGTGCCCGAGCACACGGTGCGTGACGCCTTCGGCCATCGCTGCGCCGCTGACCAGATCGTGGTGCCGTTCCATCGAATAGGGCGCGAAATAGGCGAACCAGGCCAAGTTGCCGCTCGGCCGGTAGGTGATGGTCAGCGTGCCATCGTCGGCGCCGGCATCGAAGCTGCTGTCCGCCCGGCCCCAGAACTCGCGGTCTTCGCTGACCGCCGCGCGGTAACCCGGCCAGCCGCCCGGATAAGCCGACTTGTTGAGGCCCGTGATCCGCAAGGTCAGCTCGCGCCCCGCGCATTGGCTCACCCGGAAATGGAACCACTGGAAGAAGTCGGACTCGCGGTCCTTGCGAATCTGGAGACTGGCAGTGGTGTCCGCGATAGCGAGGACTTCGATATTGCCGCTGTCGAACGCAGCGTCGATCATGATGTCTGTCATTTAACCTCGATAGTCGTACCCGACTGGCCGGGGAAGCCTGCAAACAGCGCTTCGCTCATCTTGGGTGCGCCAAGCGCGGTCGTGGCGAGCGGCGACTTGCTCGAAACCACAAAGGTCGCGCGGCCTTCCCACAGCGTGGCGCCGCTGGTGCGATCGCGGATCGAGACCGACAGGTCGGTGGCCACTTCGGCGGCAGGCTTGGGCGAGAGGTTGATCCCGATCCCCAGCCCGACCCCCGAACCATAAGTCCCGGTCGATCCGCCCACGCCAACGCTGACCGGGCTCGATCTTGGAGGTTCGATCGTGCGCCGCGACAATCTGACCAAAGCCACCTGCCCGCCGCTGCCAGGCTTGGCCTCGGTATAGCCGAGCAGGACCAGCTGGCGCGCAACCGCTGCGCCATATGTCTGCCATTCGAGCGAAGCGGGATCGCTGCCTGGAGCCGGTTCGACCGCGATAATACCTTTGCCCAGCGACGATATATCTGCGGCGTGAAACCGGGTGACCTGCACCGGGCCGACCGGGGTAACGCAGCCGGTTAGGGCGGCAACGCAGAGCACTGCGGCAGTGAATGCTAAGCGCTTCATCGGGCAACCTTTCTTGGATCGTCAGGCGCGCAATCTGCGGCGCTTCGCCACGCGATGCAAGCGCCTAGCGGCGAACGCTGGCCTCGCCGATCTTTAGCGGGAAGCCGTCGAACAGTCCGGCCGAGAGCTTGTCGGCAATCGCCTGATCGGTCCAGCGCTTGTCGCCCTCGCGGGACAGCATTTCGGCGCGGCCTTCCCACAATACCTGGCCGCTGGCGCGGTCACGGATGCGGGTTTCGAGCCGGGTCGAAATCAAGGCGCCGCGCGGCTTGGTGGCATCGATCATGATGCCCACCCCCAGCGAGGTCCCGCGATTGGAGACCCCCATGCTGACCTCGCCGCTGACCGGCTTGTGCGGGACCTCGGGCGGCCGGGCCTCGATGCGGATCACCCGCACCTCGGCGACCTGACCGCTGCCGGGCGAAATCGTCGCCGCGTCGTAGCCCGAATGGACCAGGCGGTCCTCGACTGCGGCTTCGAAAGTGGCGTTGAACCGCCGATCGCTGCCGGCAAAGTCAGCGTCGACTTCGGCGTCGTACGGCATCGCAACGACCGAAATCGGCCCGTGCGCGAGCGCCAGGGCAGCATCGCCTTCGATCCGGAACCGGCTGATCTGAACCAGCCCTTCGCCCGACCCTGCGCTGCGCGACGAACCGCCGCGCGCGCCGCCAGCATCGTGCCAGCGGGCTCCATCGCCCCAGCCGCCGCCCCAACCGCCGCGTTGCGCCAGCAGTGTAGTTCCCGGCAGCCCCAGGGCCACGACAAATGCGGTTTGGAGCAGGGCCGAGCGGGTGGGCAGCATGGATGATCCTTGGGTCTGGCGGCGGCGGACAGATAATTCCTTCGCCCCCATAGCTTGCGCTGCGCTGAACGCGGCGAACAAACGCGCCGGAATGCGCCGCCATTAACCACTTGATCGCCGGTCCATGCTAGCGGATGGCCGCATCATGACCAACAAATGTCCCGTACTCGTGACCGGCGGTGCCGGCTATATCGGCAGCCATGCGGTGCTCGCCTTGGTCGATCAGGGCTGGCCGGTGGCGGTGATCGACAATCTGACCACCGGGTTTCGCTGGGCGGTGCCCCATGGGGTGCCGTTCTACGAAGGCGATATCGAAGATGCGGCGCTGCTGGCGCGAATTTTTGCCGAACA
>JARXKR010000240.1 GCA_030271565.1 Pseudomonadota bacterium | reverse complement strand
TCGACCGCGATGAAATCGGTCGGCGAGGTCATGGCGATTGGCCGCAACTTCAAGGAATCGATGCAGAAGGCGCTGCGCGGCCTCGAAACCGGGCTCGACGGGTTCAACCGCGTGCTTGAGCTCGATGGCGCGGACCATGACGCGATCACCGCCGCGCTGTCGCGGCAGACCCCCGACCGGCTGCTGATCGTCGCGCAGGCCTTCCGCGAGGGTTTCAGCCTCGAGGAAATCAATGCAATCACCCATTACGACCCCTGGTTCCTGCGCCAGATCGAAGAGATCATCGCCGAAGAAGCAGCGATCATGCGCGACGGGCTGCCCAACGATGCCGCCGGTCTGCGCCGCCTCAAAGCCATGGGCTTTTCCGACAAGCGGCTGTCAGTACTCGCAGTGCGCGGCGTCGGCGTGGCAGGCGGGATGGGCGAAACCAGCGCCAAGCGTTCGGGCTTGCTCCACGACGCTCTGCGCGCGATGGCCGGGGCGACCACCGAGGACGAAGTCCGCGCGCTGCGGACCAAGCTGGGGGTCCACCCGGTGTTCAAGCGGATCGACAGCTGCGCCGCCGAATTCGAGGCGGTCACGCCGTACATGTATTCGACTTACGAGGCTCCGTTGTTCGGTGAGCCCGAGGACGAAGCCATGCCCTCCGACCGCCGCAAGATCGTGATCCTCGGTGGCGGCCCGAACCGGATCGGGCAGGGAATCGAGTTCGATTACTGCTGCTGCCACGCCTGCTACGCGCTCGAGGAAGTCGGCTACGAGACGATCATGATCAACTGTAACCCGGAAACGGTGAGCACCGATTACGACACCTCGGACCGGCTTTATTTCGAGCCGCTGACCGCCGAAGACGTGCTCGAAGTGCTCCGGGTCGAGCAGCAGAACGGCGAGCTGGTCGGGGTGATCGTGCAGTTTGGCGGGCAGACCCCGCTCAAGCTCGCACAGGCGCTGGAGGATGCGGGCATCCCGATCCTCGGCACCTCGCCCGACGCGATCGACTTGGCCGAAGACCGCGAGCGCTTTGCCAAGCTGGTCAACGACCTCGGCCTCAAGCAGCCGCTCAACGGCATCGCCCGCAGCCGCGATGAAGCAGTCGCGGTCGCGGGCCGGATCGGCTACCCGGTGCTGATGCGGCCAAGCTATGTGCTCGGCGGCCGGGCGATGGAAATTGTCGACAGCCAGGCGCAACTCGACAACTACATCACCACCGCAGTCTCGGTTTCGGGCGATAGCCCGGTGCTGATCGACCAGTACCTGCGCGATGCGATCGAATGCGATGTCGATGCGCTGTGCGACGGGGAGCAGGTGGTTGTCGCTGGCGTGATGCAGCATATCGAGGAGGCCGGGATTCACTCGGGCGACAGCGCCTGCACCTTGCCGCCCTACAACCTGCCCGCCGAAATCATCGCCGAAATGGAGCGTCAGACCGAATTGCTGGCGATGGCGCTGGGCGTCAAAGGGCTGATGAACATCCAGTTCGCGGTGAAAGCCAGCGGGCGCGAGCCCGACCCTGAAAAACTCGATGTCTACCTGATCGAGGTCAACCCGCGCGCCAGCCGCACCGTACCGTTCGTCGCCAAGGCGATCGGTCAGCCGGTCGCCAAGGTCGCGGCGCGGGTGATGGCGGGCGAGAAACTGTCCACTTTCCCGCCGTTCAAGCGGACCTTCGATTACATGTCGGTCAAGGAAGCGGTGTTCCCGTTCGCGCGGTTCGCCGGGGTCGATCCGGTGCTCTCGCCCGAAATGAAATCTACCGGCGAAGTGATGGGGATCGATGCGACTTTCCCGATCGCCTTTGCCAAGAGCCAGCTCGGCGCCGGCACGCGGCTGCCCGAAGGCGGGACGGCGTTCGTTTCGGTCAAGGACAGCGACAAGCCGGTGATCCTGCCGGCGGTGCGCCAGCTGATCGAACGCGGCTTTACCGTGATCGCCACCGGCGGCACCCAGCGCTACCTCGCCGAAGCCGGGCTGCCGGTCGAACTGGTCAACAAGGTCGCCGAAGGTCGCCCGCACATTGTCGACAAGATCATCGACGGCCAGATTGCCCTTATTTTCAACACCACCGAGGGCTGGCAGAGCCTCAAGGACTCGCAATCGATCCGCGGATCGGCGCTGACTGGCAAGGTGCCCTATTACACTACGGCGGCCGCATCGGTGGCAGCAGCGCAAGCAATTACCGCCTTGAAGGGCGCAAAGCTTGAAGTCCGCTCGTTGCAGGATTATTATAGCAACTGAACAATCGCGTTCTTCCTTCACAAGCGACTGTCCCGGCCCGCAGCCACCATGGCGCGGGGGTTGGGTTCTAGTCGCTGCATAGGGAGGCCGACAGGAGGAAGTTGAATGGCAAGTGTCGAAAAGCTGCCGATGCTGGCGGAAGGCTATGAACGCCTGATCGGCGAGCTGAAAGCGCTGCGCGAGGAGCGGCCCAAGATCGTCGATTCGATCGAGGAAGCCCGCGCACACGGCGACTTGTCGGAAAACGCCGAATACCACGCGGCCAAGGAACGCCAGGGCCAGGTTGAGATGATGATCTCCGACCTTGAGGACAAGGTCAGCCGCTCGCAGATCGTCGATCCGACCACCCTGTCGAGCGACAAGGTGATCTTCGGCGCGACGGTCAGCCTGCTCGACGATGATGACAAGCCGGTGAAATACCAGATTGTCGGGCCGTATGAGGCCGACGCCAAGATCGGCCGGATCAGCTACAATTCGCCGCTCGGCAAGGCGCTGATCGGGCGCAAGGCGGGTGAAGACATCGAAGTGACCGTGCCTGCAGGCGACAAGTTCTACGCGGTCAAGAAGATCGAGTTCGTTTGA
>JARXKR010000239.1 GCA_030271565.1 Pseudomonadota bacterium | reverse complement strand
GTCCTTCGAGACGGCTCCTCAGCCTGCGGCTTCGCGACGCCTCCTCAGGACGAACGGAGGAGGGGGATAGTGGAGTCCGCCCCTAACCCTTCCACTCGCGCCGTTCTTCGCCGGCGCGCAGCACTTCGTAGGCGAGTTGCAGCGCGCGGAAGGCTTTGGCGGCGTCTTCATCGCCGGGGCGCAGGTCAGGGTGGACTTCCTTGGCCTTGCTGCGCCAGGCCTTCTTGACCTCTTCGAACTCGGCATCGGGGCCCAGCCCGAGCAGGTCGAGCGCGCGCAATTCGTCGCGGCTGCGAGTGCCGTCGCCTGACATCGCCCAGCCGTAATGCGCGCTTTCATGATAGCCTTCGTGAGTCTGACGCTCGGCGGCTTCGCGCTCCGCGATCTCTTCGGCGTCAAGCCCCGCGAAATAGTCCCACCCTTGGTTGTATTCGCCGGCGTGGCGCTGGCAGAACATCCAGCGGTCGGGGTTGTTCGGGCTTTTGGGCGCAGGGCAGGTGCCCGCCTCGGTGCAGCCGTACCGATCGCATAGCCGCACCTGCGTTGCCTCACGGCTGCCGCCGTAACCGCCCCACCGGGGAAAGCCCCAACTATCAGATCTGCGTGCACCGACCATCGCTCCCAGCGCTAGCCGCTTGGCCCCCCGCTGCGCAAGCGCAATGAAGACCTGCCCTTTAGGTCAGGGTGCGTTAACGAACCTTGCGCTAGGGCGCGGACCTGCCCATATTGCAGCGCAGCATCATGAGGGCTTTCGATGAGTAAGCAACTTGCAATGGCGATCAGTTTTTCCGTGCTGGCCACGGTCGCCCTGACCGTGTTTGGCGTCGATCCGGCGATGCACGCGAACGGCGGCCTGAGCGGACCCACGATGATCAGCGTCCAGGCGCCCTCGCTGCCGGGATTGAGCCAACTGCTGCCGAGTTTGAATTAGCACTATCCCAACCCCGTTCGTGGTGAGGAGGGATTGAGCGCTTGCGAAAGCCCGTCTCGAACCATCACCGCGCAAGGTCCTTCGAGACGCGTCTTCGCAAGGGCTCAGCCGCTCCTCAGGACGAACGGGTTGGGGATCAGGCGCGGGCCCGCCAATCAATCAATAGTAATCGTCACTGCGCGGCGGTTCTTGGCCCAGGCTTCCTCGGTCGATTCCATCGCGACCGGCTGGTCCTTGCCGAAAGTCTGCGTGGTCAGGCGGCTCGCGTCGACCCCCAGGCTGACCAGGTAGTTCTTGGCCGCATTGGCGCGGCGCTCGCCCAACGCGAGGTTGTATTCGCGGGTTCCGCGCTCATCGGTGTGGCCCTGGATCGTGGCGCGCTTGGCCGGATACTTGCCCAGCCACGCAGCCTGCGCAGCCAGCGCCTGCTGGTCGGGGGCATCGATGTTGTACTGGTCGGTATCGAAATAGACTGTGTCCTGCCCCATCAGTTGCGCGACAAAATCGGCCTGGCTGCCCGGGGTGGCTGCTCCAGTACCGGTGGTTGTATCGGTCGAAACCGAACCGCCCGGATCGGGCGGCAAGATCTTGGGGGCCTTGTGCGAGCAGGCGGACAACACCAGCGCGCTGGCAAGAGCGGCGGCAATGGCGGTCTGGGTCTTCATGGTCGGTCTCCTGTAACGGGTAGCATCAGGCATTCAGGCGGCGAGTCAACGCGCGTCAGGGACGAAGCGGTCCCCACGCGGGATCGGCGCCGTCGCCGGGGGTCGATAGCTTGCGCTCATTCTTGCCGGTCAGGTCGACCTGCCAGATCCCGGTCTGGCCCGAGGTGCGCGCGGTGCGGAAGAACTGGATGACGCGGCCGTTGGGGGCCCAGGTCGGGGCTTCGTCCTGCCATGAATCGGTCAGGTAATGCATCGACCCGCCAGAGGGGTCCATCACCGCGATGCGGAAATTGCCAGCGATGTGCGTGAACGCGATCTGGTCGCCGCGCGGGGACCATTCGGGCGTCGCCGCGCGCCCGCCAAAGAAGCTGATCCGCTTTTGCCCGCCGCCGCCCGCATCCATTACATAGACCTGCTGGCTACCCGAGCGGTCGCTTTCGAACACGATTCGCGAGCCATCGGGCGAGAAGCTGCCGCCGATATCGATCCCGGGCGAGGTGGTGAGTTTGACCGCGCTGCCGCCGCTGCTCGGCATCTTGTAGATGTCGGTATTGCCGGCGATCGCCATCGAATAGAGGATCCACTTGCCGTCGGGTGACCAGCGCGGCGCGAACAGCGGGTTGGCCGATTGCAGCAGCAGCTTCTGGCTCTTGCTGGCAAGATCGTAGATGTAGATCCGCGGGCTGCCGTTGAAGTACGACAGGTACAGGATCTGCTTGTAATCGGGCGAGTAACGCGGGGTCAGTGCGGTCGCTTGCCCGGTGGTCAGATAGGTGTGGTTGGCCCCGTCCGAATCCATCACCGCGAGCCGCTTCATCCGGTGGCCCTTGGGCCCGGTTTCGGCGATATAGGCGATCCGGCTGTCGAAGAACGGGTTCTCACCCGAGAGCCGCGAGTAAACCAGATCGGCGCATTTGTGCGCGGCTCGGCGCCATTCGCCCGGCGGCACGGTCCAGCCCGCCTTGGCCAGCTGCTGGCCGAGTGAGACGTCATAGAGGTAGCACCCCACGGTGACGTTGCCGTCAGCCTCGGCGCGGACATAGCCCTGCAGCAGCATGTCGCTGCCGCGGCCCTGCCAGCCCGGGTAATCGGGGGCCTGGATCTGCGCGAGCGCCGGGCGCGGCAGGCTGCCCGGGCCGGTCGGCTTGAACAGCCCGTTGTTCTTGAGATCGCCGTAAATCACGGTGGCAAGACTGAGCCCGAGCGCCGAGGTGCCGCCCGC
>JARXKR010000238.1 GCA_030271565.1 Pseudomonadota bacterium | reverse complement strand
TGGCGGATGGACCAACCGGCGATGATCCAGCCGTTCCTCCCCGCAATCCAGAGCGAAGGCGAGCTGAGCTTCGTGTTCGTCGGCGGCGAACTGAGCCACGCGCTGGTCAAGCGCGCCGCGGCGGGCGATTACCGCATCCAGTCGCTCTACGGTGGCAGCGAAGTTGCGCTGGAACCGTCGCCAGCCGACCGCAAGGCCGCCGAAGCAGTGATAGCGATGCTGCCCTTCGCCGCGCCGCCGCTCTATGCGCGGATCGATATGGTCCGACTGGAAGACAGTGCGTTGGCAGTAATCGAGGCGGAACTGATCGAGCCCTATCTCTACCCGCAGCAAGGGCCTGAATTTGGCAGGAAGCTCGCGGAGGCGATGCTGGCGCTGTTGGGATGAAATAAAGCGCCCTCGCCTTGCGACGAGGGCGCTTCGCAATGCACTGCCTTGGCGGTCTTATTGCCCGGAGGCCGCCTTCGCTGCGGGCGCTGCAGCCGCCGGAGCAGCGGCGGCAAATCCGCATTGCTTCTGCTCCATCGGGATCTGCAGCGTGATGCGGGTCGCGTTCTCCGCGTAAGCTTCGGTCACCGAGCCGTGGTTGACCGTTTTGCCGCGCAAGGTGCTGGCGTCGTTGCACAGATGGAAGACGTGCGGGGTGACGGCTTTTTTGGCACCGTTCTCGGGCGCGATCCAGTAGACCACGTCTTGCCCGTTGGGGTTGGCAGCACTCTTGGTCGCATCGGCCACCGATTTAGAATCGCGGGCGATATCCTGCGCTTGCTGGGCAACTTCGGGCGAGCAGGCGGTGGTCGGCTGGCCGCCTTTGATCTGCGCCGCGCACTGGTTCATGTCCTGGGTGTACTGCTCGGTCGAGGGCGGCTTGAAATCGATCCCGATCACCGTGGCGAGCAGCGCCAGGGCAACGCCGACGCCGCCCGCGATCTTCTTGTTCTTGGGGTCCATATCCTTGTCGAGGAAGATCAGCGCGAGCAGCGGCAGGAAGGCCACCACCGTGATGATCGCGCCCAGCTGGTTCTGGACGAAGAACCTGAAGCCATCGGTGCGGCTGGCCGGATCATGCGTGTTGGCCTTCTTCCACATCAGGCTGCCGCCGATCGCGAAGACCGCGATCACCACCAGTAGCCCGATTAGTAGAGCCAGATTGCCGTGGTCGAACTTGTGCTGCTTGAGCATCACAATCCCGGCAATCTCGGTGCCGATCGCCACCACCCAGGCCAGCGCCGCGTAAATGCGCAGGCGCTTGGCCGCGCCCTTCTGGCCTTGCGTGGCAGCCCACGCCTTGGTGACGTCTACTGGTGCATTCGGTTCGTTGTCGGACATGTTCGGACCCTCCATTTGGGCACTGTTTTGCACGACATGGGGCAAACGCAAAGCCCAAGGGCGTCTTTTGCCCGAACCCGCTTCAAATCCGCCAGTCGATCGCGCCCCGGCCATGCCCCTCAAAAAAGGAATTGGCCTTGCTGAAGTGTCCGCTGCCAAACCAGCCGCTGTGGGCCGAGAGCGGGCTGGGGTGCGGGGCGGTGAGGATCAGGTGATGGCTGCCGGGGCCAAGGCCGGGAACGCTCGCCGCCTTCTTCCTCGCGTGGCTGCCCCACAGCATAAACACGCACGGCTCGGTCTTGGCGGCGACCGCAGCGACCACCGCATCGGTAATCTCCTCCCAGCCCTTGCCCTGATGCGAGGCGGGCTGGCCGTCCGCCACGGTCAGGGCATTGTTGAGCAGCAGCACGCCTTGCTTGGCCCAGCCGGTCAGGTTGCCATGCGATGGACGCGGGAGGTCAAGATCGTTTTCGAGTTCCTTGAAGATATTCACGAGGCTCGGCGGCACTTTGATCCCGTTCTGCACCGAGAACGACAGCCCATGCGCCTGTCCCGGTCCATGGTAAGGATCCTGTCCGAGGATCACGACCTTGACCGCATCAAGCGGGGTCAGGTCCAGCGCCGCGAGCCGGGTACCGCGCGGCGGATAGATCGCCTTGCCCGCCGCTTCCTCGGCGGTGAGGAACCCGCCCAGCGCACGTGATTTGAGGCTCGTCAGCACCGGACCCAGCACATCGCGCCAGGATTCAGGTACAGATTCGCTCGCCGCCAAGTTGCAACTCCCTCACGTCCGGGCTTTCCACTCCACACAGATCCTCCTAAGCACTTGAGCCTATGACTGTCTATTTGCACGAAGAAGATCTTCCCGCCGGTGTTCTCGGCGACGGGCCGCTGGCGGTCGATACCGAAACGATGGGGTTGATTACCCCGCGCGACCGATTGTGCCTGGTGCAGATCTCGGACGGGCGTGGTGACGAGCATCTGGTGCGGTTCGGCCCTGGATCGAGCTATGACGCGCCCAATCTCAAGGCGGTGCTGGCCGATCCTCAGCGGGTCAAGCTGTACCACTTTGCGCGGTTCGATCTGGCTGCGATCGAGCATTACCTCGGGGTCGAAGCATCGCCGGTGTTCTGCACCAAGATCGCGAGCAAGCTGGTGCGGACTTATACCGATCGCCATGGACTCAAGGATCTGGTGCGCGAACTGCTCGGCAAGGAGATTTCCAAGCAGCAGCAATCGAGCGACTGGGGCGGCGCGGAACTGAGCGAAGCGCAGCGCGAGTATGCCGCGTCAGACGTAAGGTTTCTGCACGCGATGCATGTCATCCTGGCCGAACGATTGGCGCGCGAGCATCGCACCGAAGCTGCCGAAGCCGCCTTTGCCTATCTGCCTCACCGCGCGCGGCTCGATCTGATGGGCTGGGCCGACAAAGACATCTTCAGCCACGAATCGTGAGCCAGCTCGCCGACCAGGTCCGCGACAAGCGCCAGCACTGGGCGGC
>JARXKR010000035.1:13570-15454 GCA_030271565.1 Pseudomonadota bacterium | reverse complement strand
AGCGGGCTCACCGCCGGGCTCGATCCGCTCGCGCTGATCGCTGCGTTCGGCAAGGCGTTTAACGACACCCGCTATGTCAGCGCCATCTGGCTGGTGCTGCCGGTGATCGGATTGCTCGAACGTCACGGGCTGCAGGAACGTGCGCGCAGCCTGATCGCCGGAATGAAGGGTGCGACGCTGCCGCGGTTGCTGACCGGCTACCTGATGCTGCGCCAGGTAACCGCCGCGCTCGGGCTGACCTCGGTCGCCGGGCAGGCCCAGACCGTGCGGCCCTTGCTCGCACCGATGGCGCTGGCAGCAGCGGATCCGATCGACGAAGCCGATGCCGAACGGGTCAAGGCGATGGCTGCGGCAACCGACAATGTCGGGCTGTTTTTCGGCGAAGACATTTTCATCGCGATCGGCTCGATCCTGCTGATGAAGGGGTTCCTTGAGCAGCAAGGCATCGTGCTTGCACCGTTCGACCTGTCGGTCTGGGCGATCCCCACTGCAATAGCAGCCTTCGCGATCCATGCGCTGCGGTTGTGGCGGTTCGGGCGGAGGCGGCAGCGATGATCGGGCTGGCGCAGGTTTACATCGTCGCCGGGCTGGTGTTCGCCGCGAGCGCGGTGCTGTCGGCGGGCGATGCCAGCAATCCCAAGCGCTGGGTCAATGCCGCGTTCTGGGGGCTGCTCGCTTTGTCGATGTTTGCGGGTGACCGGCTCGGCGATCTCGGTAACGGGGTACTGGTGATCGCGCTGGTCGGCGTTGCCGCGCTCGGCCAGCTGGGACGCGGCGCGGTGCAAGACGACACCGCCGCGCGGCAGGACCGCGCCGCGCGCAACGGCAACCGGCTGTTCCTGCTCGCGCTGATCATCCCGGTAACCGCGTTAGTCGGAACATTGTTGTTCAAATCGGTGCCCGAGCTGATCGACGCCAAGCAGGTGACCTTGGTCAGCCTCGCGCTCGGCGCAGTGCTGGCGTTGGGGATCGGCCTGGTCTGGCTGCGCGACAAGCCGGTCGCGGCGCTGCAGGAAGGCCGCCGCCTGCTTGATGCGCTAAGCTGGGCCGCGATCCTGCCGCAGATGCTCGCCAGCCTCGGGGCGGTCTTTGGCCTGGCCGGCTTGGGCCAAGTGATCGGCAGTCTGATGAGCGGGGTGATCCCCGACGGTTCGCGGCTCGGCGCGGTGCTCGCGTACGGTATCGGCATGGCGCTGTTCACGATGGTGATGGGCAATGCTTTCGCTGCTTTCCCGGTGATGGCCGCAGCAATCGGGCTGCCGCTGCTGATCCAGCAGTACCACGGCGACCCGGCGGTGGTCGCGGCAGTGGGGATGCTGTGCGGGTTTTGCGGCACGCTGATGACCCCGATGGCGGCCAACTTCAACATCGTCCCCGCAGCCCTGCTCGAACTCAAGGACCGCAACGCGGTGGTCAAGATGCAGGTCCCGACCGCGCTGCCATTGCTGACGTTCAATATCGCGCTGCTCTATTGGGCGGCGTTTCGGTGAGCGGGCTGGACGCCGGGATCGCTGCGCGGTTCATGGCGCTGACGCTCGGCCATCTCGGGCGCGAATACCCGCACAAGCTCGACCATGTGCTCGACGGGCCCGACGACGCGCAGACCCCGAGTGCGCTCCACCCGATCTTCCACGGCAGCTTCGACTGGCACAGCTGCGTCCACGGCTGGTGGCAGGTGCTGCGGCTGGCGCGGCTTTTTCCCGATTTGTCCGAAGCGGCAACAGTGCGAAAGCGTGCCGTTGAAATGCTCACCGAGGCGAATTTTGCTGCCGAAACCGCATACCTCGCGCGGCCCTCGGCGCGCGGGTTTGAGCGGCCTTACGGCTGGGCTTGGGCGCTTATGCTGCACGGCGAGATGGTGCGGCATGATGCAGTATGGGCGCA
>JARXKR010000035.1:0-13470 GCA_030271565.1 Pseudomonadota bacterium | reverse complement strand
GATTACATGGGCGAGCACTGGCTGGCGACCTTTGCCTTGCTGGCGTTGGAAGCAGGGGCCGATTAAACCTATCCTAAAGCGCGCCTCCCCAACGCGATCGCGCCGGTGATCCCGGCCTCATCACCGAGGCCCGGCGTCACGATATACTTGACCAGTCCGGGATCGAGCTGCGGAGCCTGGATATAGCCCGCCAGCCGCCGTTCGGTCGCCGCGCGCAGGGCCTCGACCAGCCCCGGTGTCTTCATCACCCCGCCGCCGAAAATCAGCCGGTCGGGCATGTGCAGCAGGACAAGGTTGACCGCCAGCTGAGCCACATAGTCGGCGATCAGCGCGAGTTTGTCGGGCGGGCTGCCAAGGTCGGTCAGGCTCTGCCCCCAGCGCGCCTTGATTGCGGGACCGGCCGCCAGTCCTTCGAGACAATCGCCGTGAAACGGACAGAACCCGGCGTAGGGATCGGCGGCGTGGTCATGCGCGACGCCGATATGCCCGCCTTCGTAATGCGAAAAGCCCATCAGCGACTTGCCGCCGCGCAGCACCCCGCAGCCAACCCCGGTGCCGATGGTGGTATAGGCGAGCGTGGTGCAGCCACGTCCTGCGCCGCTTTCCCATTCGCCTAAGGCAGCACCGTTGACGTCGGTATCGACCACGATCGGGACGCCGAACTGGCCCAGCACATCCTGAAAACGCGCGCCCGACCAGCCCGGTTTGGGGGTGGTGGTGAAGGTACCGTAAGCGGGGGAGGCAGGGTCGATGTCGATCGGGCCGAAGCTGGCGATCCCGAAGGCGGCGATTGTGCCATGCCCTTTGGCCGCGTCCCGGAAGAAGGTGCCCAGCGCGGGGAAGCAGGTCGCCGGGGTTTCGGTCGGAATGCGGGTTTCCGCGACGATCGTCCCGTCGCGCCGCGCGACTGCCGCGACGAATTTGGTCCCGCCTGCCTCAATGGCGCCGATCAGCTGGTCAGTCATCCGCTTCCGTCCCGTGGTTGTAATCGATTGCTATCAAATGATCCCGCGCGCCGTCAAATCGGCCAGCGCCGCCGCGTCGAGTCCCAGCGCGCCATAGACTTCGGCGTTATGTTCGCCGACCCGTTGCGGCGCGGGGCGGCGGATCTGGCTGGGGTTGGCCGAGAGCTTGGGCATCGGTGCCTGCATCGTCACCTCGCCAAGGTCAGGATGCGGCACCCGGGCCAGCGCCTCGCGCGCGGCAAAATGCGGATCGGCCAGCATCTCGGGCCCGCGATAGACCCGGCCGGCCGGAACCGAATGCGCGATCATCAGCGCTTCGAGCTCGTCCACGGTCTTGGTGCAAGTCCACCGCGCAATCAGCGCATCGAGCTCGGTCTGGCGTTCGCCGCGCGCGATGTGGGTAGCGTAACGCGGGTCTTCCGCCAGCTCGGGCCGGGCCATCGCAGCGCACAGCCGCGCAAACACTGTGTCGCCGTTGCCGCCGATCATGTATTCGCCATCACTGCACGGATAGACGTTGCTGGGCGCGATCCCGGGCAGGATCGAGCCCGAACGCTGCCGCACCAGCCCCATCGCGGCATATTCGGGCACGACCGATTCCATCACCTGCAGCACGGCTTCGTAGAGCGCGGAATCGACCACCTGACCCTTGCCGCTGGCCTGCCGCGCATGCAGCGCGGCGAGCGCGCCCATGCAGCCGTAAGTCGCCGCAAGCGTGTCGCCGATCGACACTCCCATCCGCGCCGGCGGCCGATCGGGATCGCCGACGATCGCTCGCCAGCCGCCCATCGCTTCGCCAATCCCGCCGTAACCGGCACGGCCTGAATAAGGCCCGGTCTGGCCGTAGCCCGACATCCGCACGATAATCAGTCGCGGGAACTGCGCGTGCAATTCAGCGGGGCCGAGGCCCCATTTTTCCATGGTGGCGGGCTTGAAGTTCTCGATAAGGATGTCGGCACCTTCGAGCAGGCGGCGCAACAGGTCTTGCCCTTCCGGCACGCGCAGGTTGGCGCTGACCCCGCGCTTGTTGCGCGCGATCACCTGCCACCACAGCTTGTGCGGCCCGTTGCCCCAGGTTCGCATCGGATCGCCCGCGCCGGGCGGCTCCACCTTGATCACGTCGGCACCCATGTCACCGAGCAACTGCCCACAGAACGGCCCGGCGATCAACTGGCCGAGTTCGATCACCTTGATCCCGGCCAGCGCGCCGGTGTTCGGATTGTCGGTCATAGATGAGCCTGTGGCGGGAATGGCACCGCCTTGGCAAGACTGGCGGGCAGTGCTTTGCCCATCACCCCGGAAAGCCAGTGCGAGGCCTCAAGCAGCTTGGCAGGATCGAGCCCGGTTGCCACCCCCGAGCGAGCGAACAGGTAGGCGACATCCTCGGTCGCGACATTGCCCGCCGCGCCTGGCGCAAACGGACACCCGCCGAGCCCGCCGAGCGCGGCGTCGACCGTCACCGCGCCCGCCTCGGCAGCGACCCAGGCGTTGGCTACGCCGGTATTCCGCGTATCGTGAAAGTGCACCCGCACTGGCAGCGGCGCGATTGCCGCGCGCACCGCAGTGACCAGCGCAGTGACTTGCGCAGGGACCGCGACCCCGATCGTGTCGGCCAGCGCCACCTCACAGGGTCCCGCCGCCGCCAACTGACGCGCCATCTCGACCACACGGGCCGGATCGATCTCGCCCTCGAACGGGCAGCCGAACGCGGTGGCAATCGTTACTTGCGCGCTGCGCCCGGCCGCTTGTGCCATGGCGATGATCGCCCTGGCCTCTGAAACCGACTGCGCTGAATCCTGCCCCTGGTTGCGCACCCCGAACGCACTGGAGGCAACCGCCACCGCGCCCAGCTGGTCGACCCCCGCCGCCAGCGCTCGCTCGGCCCCGCGCCGGTTGAGCACCAGCCCAATCCGGGTCACGCCTTCGGGCTGCCCGAGCGCTGCGACCACCGCCTCGGCATCGGCCATCTGCGGCACCTTGCGCGGGTTGACGAAGCTCGCGACCTCGATCCGCCGCGCGCCTGTGGCAATACAGCGGCGGATCAATTCCACTTTGTCCGCAGTCGAGACCAGCAGCGCCTCGTTCTGCAGCCCGTCGCGCGGGCCCACTTCGACGATTTCGATTGCGCGCGTCATCAATTCAGCCCTGCCGCCCGATCCAGTCGCGCACCAGCGATGCCGCCTCATTCACCTGCGGCGCTTGTCCGAAATAGTAGTGGTTCGCGCCCTGGATCACGTGGTGGTCGATGCTGCACTTGTCCGCCGCCGCCATCAACCGCGCGGCGTGGCTGGGGGTGCAGGCATCGTCGGCGCTGTTCTCGATCACCAGCATTGGCCCCGAAATCCGCGCGGCGCACTTGAGCCCGTCACCGTTCGACAGATCGTACGACCATTGCGATAGCCACGACCGCAACGTGGTGAACCGCGCCAGACCCACAGGGCCATCGTTGACCACGAACGGATCGCCCAGCATGCAATGGTTGGGCTGCCGATCGTTGGGATCGACCAGCGGATCGAGCCAGCGCGGGTCGGCCATGGTGCCCTGCACGGTGAAGCAACGCTCGTGCTGATCGAGCCCCTGTGTCTTCAAATCGGCCAGCTCGTCCTGCACCCATGCGGTGATCCGCCGATTGCGCGCGATCTGCCGGGCGCGGTATTCGGCGAGGAAGTCGGCCGAATAGGGCGGCTTGGGGCCATCTGCGGCGTAGAGGTTCCACTTGGGATTGCGCGCAAACGGCCGGCTCTCGTCCTCGATCGAAGCGTCCATCCACTCGGTCAGCGTGAGGTTGCGTGAGAGGTGCGCGGCGAGCAGCAGCACCCCGTCTGCGGGCACGAACTGCGCGGCGGTCAGGTCATAGGGATCGCCCGCCGGGGTATGCGTTACGCGCGGATCCTGCGCCTCGGCCTGATAGAACAGGCTCTGCGCCCCGCCGCCCGACCAGCCGCCCAGATAGACCTTGTCATAGCCCAGCTTGTCACGCGCGTGGCGGATGCAGGCGCCGAAATCCATCACCGCGCGCTCCATGATCAGCGCGGTATCGTTGCCCCGATAGCGGGTGTTGCAGTAGATCGTGTGGACACCCATTTTTGCCAGCACCGTGACCAGCGGCAGCCACGCCCCGCCGCCGATCGGGTGCGAGAATATGACTACGCTATCGGATGGTACGGCGGGTTTGAGGTGCATCGCCTCGACCACGACCTTGCCGATCTGCCCGGCATAAGTGTCCTTGAACGCGCTCTCTTCGCCATAGACGATCAGGTAGGGAATGCGTTCGAACGGAATCTGGGTCATTGCGGCCGCCTCTCGGGTATGCGCCACAGCTATGCACAAGCCGCAAAGAAAATGAAGCTTGCCGTGCAGCACGGGGTCTGAAACCATGGCCGCAAGGCACAATGCAGGCCCCCCGTGGAGAGCGACGATGGCAAACTATGACCTGATCATCCGGGGCGGGACGATCCATGATGGCACCGGCGCCGAACCGCTTGTTGGCGATGTCGCGATCAAAGACGGGCTGATTGCTGCGATCGGTGTGGTCGACGGCGAGGCTGCCGAAGTGATCGACGCGGCGGGCAAAATCGTCACCCCGGGGTTTGTCGACGTCCACACGCATTATGACGGCCAGGTCACCTGGGACAACCGGCTGGTGCCAAGCTCGGGCCACGGCGTCACCACGGTGGTGATGGGTAATTGCGGGGTCGGGTTCGCCCCGTGCCGCCCCGAGCAGCGCGGCGATCTGGTCAAGCTGATGGAGGGGGTCGAGGACATCCCCGAGGTGGTGATGACCGAGGGCCTACCGTGGAACTGGGAAACCTTCCCCGAATATCTCGATGCGCTCGCCGAGCGGCAGCTTGATATCGATGTCGCCGCGCAAGTCCCGCATTCGGCGCTGCGGGTTTACGTGATGGGCGAGCGCGCGGTGCGGAAGGAGGCTCCGACGGCGGACGATCTGATGCAGATGCGCGGGCTGGTGGCCGAGGGCATCCGCGCTGGGGCCTTCGGGGTGACCACCTCGCGCAACGTGATGCACCGCACCCGCGCTGGCGATCTTGCCCCCAGCCTCTATTCGGATGTCGATGAGCTGTGCGCGCTCGCCGATGGGCTGGGAGATGCCCAGGGCGGGGTGTTCCAGCTGATCCCCGCACCCGCCGAACCCGCCGAGGATGAATTCCCGCTGCTGCGCAAGATTGCCGAACACAGCGGCCGGCCGGTCTCGTTCACCCTGCTCGAAGTGCCGGGGCAGGCCGGCGCGGGGTGGCGCCATCACCTCGCGGGGCTGACCCAGGCGGCGGCCGATGGGCTCACCATCCGCGGCCAGGTTGCGCCGCGCCCGGTGGGGATGTTTTTCGGGCTCGACCTCAGCCTGCATCATTTCAGCAGTCACCCGAGCTACAAGGCGATTGCCGACCTGCCGCTGGACGAGCGGGTGGCGAAAATGCGCGATCCTGCATTCCGTGCGCAGTTGCTGGCCGAGGCGCCCGAAGACACCAACCCGACCACGCTGATGCTGATCGGGGCATTTCGCGGCGCTTATCAGTGGGATGATACGCCCAACTATGAACCGGACCGCGAAGACCGGGTCGATGAACGGGCCAAAGCGGCGCAGCGCGATCTGGGCACCTATGCCTACGACGCGCTGCTCGCCAATGACGGCAAGGCCGTGTTTTACCTGCCCGCCGCGAACTACACCGAAGGCAACCTCGACGCAGTGCGCGAGATGCTGGGCCATGCCTCGACCGTGATGGCGCTGGCCGACGGCGGGGCGCATTACGGACTGATTTGTGACGCAAGTTTCCCGACCTACTACCTCCAGCGCTGGTCGCGCGATGCCTCGGACGCGGAACGCATTGCCTTGCCGCAGGCGATTGCCGAACTCACCAGCAAGCCTGCTGCCTTGATCGGGATGACCGACCGAGGCCGCATTGCCGTGGGAATGAAGGCCGATCTCAACGTGATCGACCTGTCCGGGCTCAAGCTGCACGTGCCGACGATCGAATATGACCTGCCCGGGGGCGGCAAGCGGATGCAGCAGAAGTCCGACGGGATCGCGGTGACGATCGTCTCTGGCCAGGTGACTTACCGTGACGGGCAGCACACCGGGGCCTTGCCCGGGCGGTTGGTGCGGCGGTCTTCGCAGTTGCTCGCGGCCTGACCCAACGGCAGTGCGCACAAGGCAAAGCATCTGCCTCAAAAAGGCGCGCTACGTGACCGAGCTTGACGCGCTGGCGGTGGCGGCGCGGGCAGAATTCCCGCTGCGGCCTTACCGCTGCGACCGGTGCTGGCAGTTTCACCTGACCAGCCGGACCAAGGGCAAGCGCTTTCCGCGCATGCCGCGGATAACCAATGACCAAGCACCGGCTTAAGGTGTACTTCGATGGCGGTTGCCGGCCCAATCCCGGGCGGATCGAAGTCGCCGTGGTCGCGCGCGGGAAGGCCTACCTGTTCGACGATCTTGGCCAGGGCTCCAATACCAGTGCCGAATGGCTGGCCCTGATCAAGGCGCTCGAAGTGGCGCAGGGGCTGGGCGAGGCGGATTTCATGCTGCTCGGCGACGCCAGAGTGGTGATCGATCAGGCCAACGGGCTGAACAAATGCCGCAGCCAGCCCTTGCAGGCACATCAGGCGCGGTTCGTCGCGCTCGTGCAGGTGGCAGCGCCCGCGCGAATCCGGTGGATCGCCCGGGCCCAGAACCTTGCCGGGATCGCGCTGGCGGCGCGGCACGGCCGTTGATCCCTGCTCAAAGTCCGGCACCATTCGCCGCCAAATGCTTGGACCAAAGGAACTTCGGCGGCATAGCTGCGTTCTGCTGATGCAGCGGATTGCGGCATTATCTGCAAGGGACGGGGTTGATCGAACGATGACGGGGTGGCGGGACTGGATGAGCCGGAGGAGCTGGCTGCGCTTGCTCGCCGCTGCTTTGCTCGGTGGTGCACCCGCAATCGCTCATGCCCGGCAGGCCGTACCGGTACCGCCGCCTCCGCCTGCTCCAGCCGGCCAGCCAATATTAGCCCCGCCGCCACCTCCCGGCGCGAATCTGCCCGAAGTCAAGCCGATCATCCCCGACGATGAATTCAATTCGTCGATCCCCAAGCTGGATCCTGCTGACGATCCCGAACTGGCCAAACCGCTGGAGTCGATCGCCGATTTCGAACGGCGGATCGCCTCGGAACAGGCCGGGGCCAAACCACAGGACGGTCAGGCACCGCCCGGCGGCGATCCGGCGCTGGCTGACCAGCAAACGGTCGAGATGATCGGGGACGCGCCGATCCGCGATGCCGAACTGACCAAGCCGCTCCCGCCGCTCGAGGACTTCAAGGTCGAGCAGGTCAAATTCGTCGATGCGCCAGCCGACACCAAAGACACCGTGATCGCTTACCAGATCCAGCTCACCGGGCTCGATCAGGCCGACGGCTTGACCGATGCCGATCTCGCGGGCCGGTTCAATGATCTGTCGGCTTTGCGCCACGGCAAGGGCAAGGCCGCCAATACTGCGCAGGTCGCCAGCCGCGCAGGCGAGGATGTCGCGCTGCTCAAGAAGCAGCTCGCCGCCGAGGGCTGGTTCGATGCGCAGGTCACGAGCCGGCTTGATCGTTCGGAAGCCACCGACGGCCAGCCGCTGCGCGCGGTGCTCGACGTTACTCCGGGCAAGCGCTTTGCCTATTCGAGCATCACCGTCCAGGCCGACCCGACCGTTCCCGCCGCGCTTATCAAGGACAACCTTAACCTCAAGCTGGGTGATCCGGTCCGCGCCGAACAGGTGCTGGTCGAGGAAGCCAAGGTCGCGCTCGCCTTGCCCGAAAACGGCTATCCCTTTGCCGAAGTGGGTCAGCGCGACGTGCTGCTCGATCCCGACACCGGCGGGGCGGATTACACTCTGCCGGTCACGGTCGGCCCGCGCGGAACCTATGGCGCGATCGTCAGCGAGGGTCACGAGGCGTTCGGCGCGGATCACGTGGCGGTGCTCGCCCGGTTCAAGCCGGGTGAACTGTATGACAGCCGCAAGGTCGACGATTTGCGCCAGGCACTGATCGCCACCGGGCTGTTCAAGGGCATCGGGATCGAGCCGCGCCGCACCGGGCTGACCGGACCCGACGGCACCGAAGTGGTCAATCTCGCGGTCATTCAAGAGGCCGGACCGCCGCGGGTGATCGCCGCCACCGCCGGTTACAGTACCGGCCAAGGCTTCCGCGCCGAAGCCAGCTGGGCGCACCGCAACTTTGCGCCGCCCGAAGGCGCGTTGATCGCCAACGGGGTACTGGGGACGCAGGAACAAGGCGCGGGCGTCACCTTCCGCCGCTCGAACGCGGGCCAGCGCGATCGCACTTTCGAGCTGGCGGCCGACCTGCACCATTCGAACTACGATGCCTTTTCGGCTTACACCGGCCGGCTGGCAGTGCGGGTCAGCTACGATTCGACCCCGCTGTGGCAGAAGCGGGTTACCTATGCCTATGGCGGTCAGCTGATCGGCACCAATGAGAGCGTGTACGATCCGCTGATGGCAGCGCGCGTACGACGCACTTACGCCATTGCGGGTCTGTCCGGACAGGTCGGGTTCGACACCACCGACAGCCTGCTCGATCCAGGCAGGGGCTTCCGCCTGACCGCGCTGGTCGAGCCAGAGGGATCGCTCAATCGGGGCTTTGCGCCCTATGTCCGGCTCCGGCTCGACGGTTCGACCTATTACCGCTTCGGCGGCAAGATCACGCTGGCCGCGCGCGCCCGGGTGGCGACGATCCAGGGGGTCAGCCTTGACGACCTCGCCCCGTCGCGGCGGCTCTATGCCGGCGGCGGCGGATCGGTGCGCGGGTTCGGCTATCAGCAGCTCGGCCCGCGCGATCCCAACAATGCCCCGACCGGCGCGCGCAGCCTGGTCGAGGGCGCGTTCGAGGTCCGCTACCGCTTCGGCGACTACGGCGTGGTCGGTTTCGTCGATGCGGGGCAAGCCTATACCAGCCAGTTCCCGAGGCTCGACGATCTCAGGGTCGGGGTCGGGGTCGGGGCGCGGGTCTATACCAATTTCGGACCGGTGCGGATCGATGTCGCGACCCCGCTCAACCGCCGTGTCGGTGAGAGCCGGTTCAACTTTTACGTCTCGATCGGGCAGGCGTTCTGATGGGCGATGCCGACACGCCGGCGCCTGATGCCACGCCAGCGCGGGGCGTGTCGGCCCGCCGGGTGCTGCGCTGGGTCGGCGGGGCTTTGCTGGCCCTAGTCCTGCTGGTGATGGCAGTTTTCATCGTCTTGCAGAGCAATGCCGGACGGCAGTTTGCCGCGCGGCAGATCTCGGACATGACGTTTGCCAACGGGCTGCGGATCGAAGTCGGGCGGGTCGAAGGGTCGCTGTACGGCAAGACCCGGCTGATCGACGTGGTCGCCTACGATACCAAGGGGCGCTTCATGGGCGCACCGGTGGTGGAGCTTGACTGGCGGCCTTTGGCCTACCTTGGCAATCACATCGACATTCGCTCGATCAGCGCCGCGACGGTCACGCTCGAGCGGGTTCCGCAGTTCAACGTCAACACCACCAAAGGTCCGCTGCTGCCCGATTTCGACATCGATGTCGGAGCGCTGCGGATCGATCACCTGATTGCGCTGCCCGCAGTCTCTGGCGAGCGTCGCGAGCTGCGGTTGAGCGGCAAGGCCAGGATCGCCGACCGGCGGGCGCAAGTCACCGCCTTGGCTGAAACGCTGGCGGCACCGGGCGGGCAGGGCGGCGACAGGCTCGATCTGGTACTCGACGCCGTGCCCGAGGCGGGCCGACTCAGGCTCAAACTGGCGCTCGATGCACCGCAGGGCGGGGTGTTCGCGGCGCTCGCCGGGCTTGATCAGTCGCTGGCGCTAAAGATCGATGGCGGGGGTGATTGGGCCAAATGGGACGGCACACTCGGCGCCGATCTTGGCGGCAAACCGATGGCGCAACTGGCGCTGTCGGCGCGCGATGGCGCCTTTGCGGTCAAGGGCCCGGCCGAGCTTGGCCGCGTGCTCGGCGGCGTCCCTGCTGTGCTGCTCGATGCCACGACCCAGCTCGACCTAGCCGCCAAGCTCGACAACCGCCGCGCGGCCGTCACCGGTTCCTTGAAGTCGGCGGGACTGTCGCTTATTCCCGGCGGAACCATCGACCTTGCCAGCAATAGCTTCGATGGCTTCAAACTCGATGTGCTGCTGCTCCGTCCCGCCGCCCTGGCGACCAACCTGTCGGGCCGCGCGCTACGTGCCCAGCTCGAGCTCAACGGAGCCTTCGCCCGGCCGGTGGTGCAATATCATCTGACCGCAGGCGCGCTGGCAACCAGCGATATCGTGCTCGAAGGGATCGACGCAACCGGCAAGGCGCGGGTCGATGTGGACCAGATCGTCATTCCGGTCAGCGCGCGGGTTGCGCGGATC
The DNA here is from genome assembly GCA_030271565.1 of Pseudomonadota bacterium. GTDB lineage: Bacteria > Pseudomonadota > Alphaproteobacteria > Sphingomonadales > Sphingomonadaceae > Novosphingobium. The sequence continues at coordinate 3,124 of JARXKR010000035.1, read as the reverse complement.
CGGGGGCTCGATAGCGTTGCCGGGGGGACGCTGACCAACGTCCGGCTGAATGGTGACCTCGCGGTCGAGGGGACCCGGATCCTGTCGGACAACATGCTGATCAAGTCGGACCGGATCGATGCCAAGGCGGTGCTGCTCGCCGATACCGCCAAAGGGCTCTACACCGGCGCGTTCGAGGGGCGGATCAACAATTACCGGATCGACAGCGTTGGGGTCTTCGCGGTCCAGACCACTGCCGATATCAAGCATACCGGGCAGGGCCTCAGCCTGACCGGCACGGTGCGGGCGCGTTCGACCCAGCTGTTCAATGCCAATGTCCGCGATCTGCTTGGCGGGAATGCGGTCGGTTCGAGCCAACTGGTTTACGGCCCCGATGGCGTGATCCGGTTCTCGCGGCTGCGGGTTTCCGCGCCCGAACTGCAGATTTTCGACGGGCGTGGCAGCTATTCCAGCGGCGGCGGGATCGCGATCACCGCGACCGGGCATTCGGTCCGTTACGGGCCGCTTGCGATTCAACTGACGGGCACGCTGACCAAACCGCGCGCGGTGCTGTTGGCGAAAAGCCCCGGATACGGGATCGGGCTCGCCGGGGTCCGCGCCGAAATCATTGGCAGCGGCGGCGGCTACCGCTTCAACGCCACCGGGCAGACCGACTACGGCCCGCTCAGCGCCGATGTAACGCTGCTCCAAGGCAAGGCGCTGACCCTGCAAATCAACAAGGGCGACCTCGCCGGGATCGGCTTCAGCGGCCGCATCCAGCGCAGCGCGGCGGGGCCGTTCACCGGGCAGCTCGATGCCACTGGCCGCGGTCTAGGCGGGGTGATCCGGCTCGGCACGGCGGGGCGCTATCAGGAGGCTTTGATCAATGTTCGCGCCAACAACACCGTGCTGCCCGGCCCGGCGCAACTGTCGATCGGCAGCGCGATCGTCGATGCGCGGGTGGTGCTCTATCCCAAGCCGTGGGTGGTGGCCGATGTCCAGTTGGCGCAAACCCGGATTCGCGGCTTCGATTTCACCGTGGCCCGCGCGCAGATCGATTACCGCGATGGCCGGGGCCAGGCGAAGTTCGTTGCCGAAGGGGTCAGCGGGGTGCCGTTCAAGCTGGCCGGCAATGCCCAGCTCGAGCCGAACCTGTGGCGCGCCGCGCTTGACGGGCGGGTGCGCGGGATCGCCTTCCGCACCGCCAGTCCGGCACGGATCATCCCCTCGCGCCAAGGCTACGAACTGCTGCCGACCCGCTTCGATTTCGGCCAGGGCAGCCTGCGGCTCGCGGGCAAATACGGCGCCGGGCTCAAGATCGAAAGCCGGATGGACCGGCTCGACATGGCGCTGCTCAACGCCTTCCTCCCTGGCTACGGGATCGGCGGCAAGGCGACCGGCTCGCTCGATTTCGATCAGCCCAGCCCGGGTGCTTTCCCCCGCGCCGATGCCCGGCTGACCATCGATGGTTTCTCGCGCACCACAGCAGCGCAAGTCAGCCAGCCGGTCGACATCAATTTTGTCGGCAAACTGCTGGCTGACGGCGGCGAAGGCCGCGCGGTGATCCGCCAGCGCGGTGCGGTGATCGGGCGGCTGGTCGCCTCGCTCAGCCCGCTCGGTCCCGGCGCTGGAAGCTGGGTCAACCGCGTCGCCGCCGCCCCGCTTGGCGGGGGCATCCGCTACAACGGTCCGGCCGACACGCTGTGGTCATTCGTTGGCCAAGCCGGCCAGACTTTGGCCGGGCCGATCGCGGTCGGCGCGGATTTCACAGGCAGGTTGCGCCAGCCCCAACTGACCGGGATCGTGCGCGGCGAGAACCTGACTTACGAGAACCAGACTTACGGGACCCGCCTCACCGGGATGGCGCTGTCGGGGCACTTTGCCGGCAACCGGCTTCAGGTCGAGCAGCTCAACGCCACCGCTGGATCGGGCAAGATATCGGGGCAAGGTTACCTCGGTCTCGCCGCCGCCGAGGGCTATCCGATGGATATGAGCTTCGATCTGTCCAATGCGCGGCTGGCGCGGAGTGACACCTTGTCGTCGGCGGCGACCGGGCAGCTCAGGCTGCGCAAGAGCGCCGGGGAAAACGCGCTGCTCTCGGGCAAACTGTTCCTGCCCGAAACCCGCTATGAACTGGTCCGCCAAGGTGCCTCCGAAGTGCCCGAGCTTACGGGCGTGCGGTTCAAGCCGCCGCGCGGGCGGCTGCGGATCACCGGTAACGAGCCGGCGATACCGCGCGGCAGTCTGCTCGACGGGCTGCGGCTCGACATCGCGCTGACCGCGCCCAACCAGCTTTACGTCACCGGTATGGGGCTCGACAGCGAATGGCGCGCCGATCTGCATGTGACCGGAACCGTCTATGACAAGCGTGTCTCGGGTTCGATCGATCTGGTGCGCGGCAATCTGGGCTTTGCCGGGCGCCAGTTCGAGCTGCAGGAAGGCCGCCTGATCTTCACCGGCGGCATCCTCAGCGACCCGCAGATCGCTTTGAGCGCGACCGAGCAGATCGACGATATCGCAGTGACAATCAACGTCACCGGCCGCGCGCTCAACCCGCAGATCGCCTTCACCTCGAGCCCGTCGCTGCCCGCCGACGAAGTGCTCGCGCGGATCCTGTTCGGCAATTCGGTCGGCCAGCTTTCGCCGATCCAGGCGATCCAGCTCGCTGCTTCGCTCAACAGCCTGCGCGGCACCGGCGGCGGGCTCAATCCGCTCGGCAAGTTGCGCGCTGCGACCGGCATCTCGCGGCTGCGCATCCTCTCGCCCGACGAGGCCAGCGGGCGCGGCACCGCGATCGCCGCGGGACGCTACATCTCGAATAACGTCTACCTCGAGGTGATAACCGACGCGCGCGGCTTTACCGCAACGCGGATCGAGGTAAGCCTGAGCCAGGCGCTGTCGATCCTCAGCGAAGCCGGCGGATCGGGCGTGACCAACTTCAACGTGCGCTACCGGAAGCGCTATTGATGGTGCGGATGACTGCCCTGATGGCCCTGATCCTGATTGCCGGGTGCAAGCAGCAGAGCTTCGACGAGCGCTACAAGTCGGCGCAGCACAAGCTCGAAGCCACGGCGGCCAAAATCGACAAGGACCTGTCCGCCGCGCAGAGCGATGCGGCCGAGGCGGGGGTGATCCCGAGCGATGC
>JARXKR010000034.1 GCA_030271565.1 Pseudomonadota bacterium | reverse complement strand
GCTCATGGACCAGGATCTTGATCCGCGCCTTGTACTTGTTGTCGCGGCGGCCGTGGCGGTTGTAGACGCGCAGGCACGCCTCGGCATAAGTGATGAACTGATCGAGCGGCACAAACTTCTTGATCAGCGGCGCGATCATCGGGGTGCGGCCCATCCCGCCGCCGACATAGAACGCTGCGCCCAGCTCGCCATTGTCCCCGCGCACGATCTGCACGCCGATATCGTGGAGCCGCATCGCCGCGCGGTCGGTGTCGCTAGCGATCACCGCGATCTTGAACTTGCGCGGCAGGTAGCAGAACTCGGGGTGGAACGTGCTCCACTGGCGGATCAGTTCGGCATAGGGGCGCGGGTCGGTAACCTCGTCGGCCGCGGCTCCGGCGTATTGGTCGGAACTGGTGTTGCGGATGCAGTTGCCGCTGGTCTGGATCGCATGCATCTCGACCTTGGCAAGATCGGCAAGGATATCAGGCGCTTCGTCCAGCTTGATCCAGTTGTACTGGATGTTCTGGCGGGTGGTGAAGTGGCCATAGCCGCGGTCGTACTTGTCGGCGATATCGCCCAGCGCGTGCATCTGCGCGCCGCTCAGGGTGCCATAGGGCACCGCTACACGCAGCATATAGGCGTGCAATTGCAGGTAGAGCCCGTTCATCAGCCGGAGCGGCTTGAACTGGTCCTCGGTCAGGTGGCCTTCAATCCGCCGGCGCACCTGGTCGCGGAATTCCTCGACGCGGGCATCGACCATCGCCTGGTCGTAAGTGTCGTAACGATACATCAAACTGCTCCAGGTGCTTCGAGACGCCGCTTCGCTTCGCTCAACGGCTCCTCAGCACGAACGGTTAAAAACAAAACTCCGTTCGTCCTGAGGAGGGACTGAGCGAAGCGAAGGCCCGTCTCGAAGGACATCAGATCACCCATTGCCCGGCTTCAGGATCGGCCGGCTTAAGTGTCAGGTCGGGGCGGACGGTCGGGCCGAGCGCGCGGATGCGTTCCTTGATATGCCCCGGGCGCACGCCGTTTTCGTCCTTGGTCGCCTCGATCGCGTAGGCCGCGTTGACCCGGCGGGCGGCACTTTCGCGGGCGAGAATCGTATCGGCATGTTCGCCCACATCGACTGCATCGCCGACATGGAGCGACCATTGCACCCCGTCCCACCAGGTCACCGCGCCGGACTTAAGGTCGTTGCCGGTCAAAAGCTTCATGACTGCGCCTCCAGCGCCAATGCGCGCAATTGCGCGGGTTCGTGCGCGGCGCAGACTTCGCCGATGACGATCAAGGCCGGGCTTTTGACCTGCTCGTCTGCGATCAGATCAGCGAGACCCGCCAATGAGGCGCGCAGGACGCGCATCTGCGATCGGGTGGCGTTCTCGATCACCGCGACGGGGATCGCGGGAGAGAGGCCGTCCGCGATCAGCTTCTCGGCAATCGCATCGGCCGTCGCCACGCCCATATAAATCACCAGTGTGCGGCCCGGCCCGGCAAGCCCGGTCCAGTCCTGCTCGGCCAGACCTTTGCATTGACCCGCCACGAAGCTGACGATTGAGGCGCTGCTGCGGTGAGTCAGTGGGAGCTGCGCCGCCGCCGCCGCACCGATTGCGGCGCTGATCCCGGGGACCACTTCAACGGGAACTCCGGCTGCGCGGCAGGCTTCGGCTTCTTCGCCGCCGCGCCCGAAAATGAACGGATCGCCGCCCTTGAGCCGGACGACTTCGCGGCCCGCCAGCGCTTCACGCACCAGCAGCGCGTTGATCGCATCTTGCGGCATGGTGTGGCGTGACCGGCGCTTGGCCACCGAGACCAGCTCGGCACCGGGCCGCGCCAGCGCCAGCACCGCCGGATCGACCAGGCCGTCGTGGACGATCAGCCGCGCATTCATGATCAGCCGCGCCGCGCGCAACGTCAGCAAGTCGGGGTCGCCCGGACCTGCGCCTACCAGCCAGACTTTGCCGGGTGTGGAGATTTGTATGCCCATGCTGCGAGTTGTGGCGTTGCGGGGTTCAATCGGCCAGCCACAATGCCTTTGCCGGGGCTTAGATCAGCTTTCCGGGCTGTCTGCGGCAGGCTGTGACGGCCATTCCTTGATCCGGATATCGGTTTGCGGGAACGGGATTTCGACCCCGCTGACCTGAAACTTCTGCCAGATCGATTTGAGCAGGTCCGAGCGCAGGTTGCCCATGCCGTCTTCGGGATCCTCGATCCACATCTGCACTTCGAACAGGATCGCATTGTCCCCGAACGAATTAAGCCAGACCTGCGGTTCACTCCGCTTGAGCACGCGCGGCAGTTCCATGGCGGCTTCGAGCAGCAGCTTTTCCGCGAGCACCAGGTCCGAGCCGTAAGCGACCGGTACCGGCACTTTGACCCGGACATCGTGGCTGGAATAGCTCCAGTTCTCGACCGTCGAGGTCATCAGCGTTTCGTTGGGGATCAGGAATTCGATCTTGTCGCGGGTAACGACCGACACCGCGCGGATGCCGATCTTGCTGACTTGGCCGACCATCTTGTCGGCACCGGTGCCGACCGCGATCACGTCGCCCGGCTTGATCGAGCGGTCCATCAACAAGATGATGCCCGAGATGAGGTTGCCGAAGGTCTTTTGCAGACCAAACCCGATGGCGAGTCCGAAAGCGCCCGAAAACACCGTCAGCGCGGTCAGGCTGACCCCGAGAAATTCGATGCCGGCGAGCGCGAGAATGATCCAAGCGGAGATAGTGAACAGCTTTTGTCCGAGCAATTGCTGCGCCGGATCGAGCCGGTGCATCCGCCCGAAAATGCGCCCAGCGAACGATTCTGCGAGCCGCCCGAAGGCGAATATCGCAACCAGTGTGACCACGATCAGCAGCGTGCGGTAGAGCGAAATGTGGTAAGTCCCGACATCGAACCCGATCGCGTCGAGCCGGGCGATGACTTCCCCGGCGCTGGCGGCCATGCTCATGCTGCGCTCCATGCAGCAAGCCCGCGGGTCAGGTCGGCGATCAGGTCGGCCGGGTCTTCAAGCCCGATCCAAAGCCGTACCGCGTAGGCGTCTTTGGGCCAGGACATGACGCTGCGGTCGCGCTCGGGGTGTACGCCCAGAACCAGGCTTTCGAACCCGCCCCAGCTGTAGCCGATCCCGAATAGCGCAAGCGCATCGACCAGCCGGTCACGTGCGGCTGCATCGCCGCCAGCCATGACCACGGTCAACAAACCGCATCCGCCAGTAAAATCGCGCCGCCATAGTTCGTGCCCGGGCGATCCGGGCAGCAGCGGGCAGAGCACGGCGGCGATCTCGCTGCGTCCTTGCAGCCATTCGGCGATGACGAGCCCGCTAGCGGTGGACCGCTCGAGCCTGACCCCCATCGTCCGGAGCCCGCGCAGCGCCAGTGCGGCATCGTCGGGCGAGGCCTGTTGGCCCAGCATCAGCGAATGCCTGCGCAGCCGCGGATAGTATTCGGCGGTGGCAGTCACGCTGCCCATCATCACGTCCGAGTGGCCGCCGACGTGCTTGGTCAGCGCCAGGATCGAAAGATCGACCCCGTGGCGCAGCGCCTGAAATCCGGTTGGCCCGGCCCAGGTATTGTCGAGCAGCACAGCCAGCCCGCGCGCCTTGGCAGCCTTGGCGAGCGCGGGGACATCGCACACTTCCATCGTCAGGCTGCCCGGGCTTTCGAGCAGCACCGCGCGGCTGCCGTCGCCGATCAGCGCGGCAAAGCCCTTAACATCGAGCGGATCGAAGAACCGGGTCGTGATCCCGTAGTCGCGCAGCGCCTTGGTCGCGAACGAGCGGGTTGGATCGTACGAATTGTCCGCCACTAGCAGTTCGTCGCCGCTCTTGAGCACGCTCAGCAAGGCCATCACCGGGGCGGCCAGACCCGTGGGGTAAAGCATCGTTCCGGCCGCGCCGGGCTCGAGCTGGGTCAGCGCATCGGCCAGCGCCCATTGGGTTGGACCGCCGCGCGCGCCATAGTGGAACAGCCCGTCGGCATTGGGCAGCCGGTCGGCTTCCTGTGCGGCAGAGTCTTCGTAGAGGTAAGTGCTGGCACGCCAGACCGGCGGGTTGACCGCCGCGCCGGTCCATTCAGGCTTGCGGCCCGCACCGACCAGCCGGGTGCCGGTGCCCTGCTTGCCTGAACCCTCGCCCGCCATAGAGCTCAGGCGGTGGCCTTGGGCGTATCGGGATCGGCGCCCCATTCGGACCAGCTGCCGTCGTACAGCGCGGTGTCGTCCTTGCCGAGCAGGCTAAGCGCGAACAGCAACACGCTGGCGGTAACGCCCGAGCCGCAACTGGTGGTAATCGGCTTGGCCAGATCGACCCCGGCGCTTTCGAATGCGGCCTTGAGTCCGGCCTTGTCCTTGAAGGTGCCGTCGGCGTTGTACAGATCGGTGAACGGCACGTTGTGCGAACCGGGGATGTGCCCGGATGCGATGCCGGGACGCGGATCGGGATCGGCGCCCGACCAGCGCGCCGCGCCGCGCGCGTCGACCACTTGCTCGGCCTTGGAATGGAGATTGGCGAGCACATCGGCCTTGGTCCGGACGTTGCTGTCATCCTGCCACGCGGTGAAGTGACGATGGCGCAGCTGCTCCTTGCCTTGCGCGAGCGGGCGGCCTTCGGCCTTCCACTTGGCGATCCCGCCATCGAGCAACGCAACATCGTGCGCGCCGAACATCTTGAGCATGAACCACGCGCGCGCCGAGGTCTTCACCGCGCTGTCGTCGTAAAGCACGATCCGGCTGCCATCGCCGAGCCCGAGCGACTGCATGCGGCTGGCGAATTTCTCTGCAGGCGGCAGCATGTTTTCGACCGCATGAGACGTGTCAATCAGGTCGGCAAGGTCCATGAACACCGCGCCGGGGATGTGTCCGGCCTCGTATTCGGCGAGCGGATCGCGTCCCGTTCCGGGCAAGTGCTTGGTGCAATCGACTACCCGCAAGTCGCTCGCGCCCATTTCACCCGCGAGCCACTCGGTCGTTACCAGACTATCCATAATTCTTGCTTCCTCCAGGCACGGCTTGTTCCGCCAGCGCCCCTCTCGCTGCAGTTGCGAAAAGCCTAGCCGCGCACCGTGCCGCCGTCGAGGCTCTAATTTACCGCGCGCTGGCCGATCTGCGAATAGGTCCGCGGGCCGAGATCGAGCCGGAACGGGCGCAGACCGGTGCCGGGTGCATCGCTGGTTTCGCCGACCACGTAAGTCTGAACCTGGACCACCGGCTGGCCGTCCGTCGTGCTGGCTTCGACCCGCAACCTTGCAAGCGGCACGAAGAACGCGGCGTCGCCCGCGCGGATCGGGTTGAGGGAGGTTAGCGGAAGCCGAAAATCGCCTTTGAATTCCGCACTTTCGCCCGGCCCGAGGGTGACCAGCGCGTGGCGCAGCTCGAGCCGCTGGCCATCGCTGGCGATCTGCTGCTCGGGCGGGAGCGAGGCATGCGCCGCGATCATGTCGCCCTCGACCGCCAGGGCCGAGAGCGTATCGGGTGAATTGTTGGTCAGGGTCAGCGTGTAGCTGAGCGTGGTCGCCATCAGCGAGGCGCTCATCCGCCGGGCTTCGAGCGCGATGCCGAGCCCGGGCAGTACCGCGCTGAGCTGCGGCTCGGGGATGCGCACCGGTTCAGCGGCGGGGGCAGGCTGCGGCTCGGCGCGCGGTGCGGGCGGCGGGGCAGGGGCCGGGACCACCGGCGGGATGAATTCAAGCTGCGGCGTGCGCACCTGGCGGCGGCGCCACCACAGGGCGGCGAACGCTGCGGCGAGGAGCGCAACCGCTCCCGCTATCCACGGCCAATAGGTGCCCGATGTGGCGCTCGCCGGGGTCGGCTCGATCAGGCTGGTTGTCGGTGTAACCGTTGGCAAGCCTGTGCTGACCGGCAGCGGAAACGGCGTGATCGCTTGCGTGCCCGGGCTCGGTGCCGCGCTCGCGCTCGGCGGCGGCCCGGCGACTGCACGCGGTTGAGCCGCCGCAGCGCGACTCGCGGCCGTATTGCGCGGGACCGGAGCGGTGCTGACCGGGGCGCTGGGCGTCGGGGTCGGGCTGGCGACCGGAACCGGGGTGGGGCTGGGCGTCGGGCGCGGTGCAGGGGAGCGGATGATCGGGGCGTCGGTGTCGACCGGCCCTTGCGCGCGCGGATCGCTGGTCGGTCGCGCGCCGGGAATCCTGAAATCGGGGACCGTTTGCGCCTGCGCGGTCAATGCCACGGGCGCGAACGAAAGCCCCAGCGCCATGGCGCTGGCTGCCGCTTTCGCGCTGCCCCCGAATTTCCGCATCGATTGTTCCATGTGCCTGCGCCACGCGCGCTAGCGCCTCCGGCACTGAATAGGAAGTGAACTCGCCCGATCCAACCGCCGACTTGTGCAAAGCAAGCGATCGGGGCATGGCGCGTTGCATGGCAGACACACCCATCCACCTCGGGCAGACCAGCACTCTGCCCGCTTCGCCCGAGGCTGCGGTGCTCGACTACGTGCCCAACCCGCGCGGCGATGCGTTGTACCTGGTGCGCTTCGCCGCGCCCGAGTTTACCTCGCTGTGCCCGGTCACCGGTCAGCCCGACTTCGCGCATCTGGTGATCGACTATGCGCCGGGCGCGACGATCGTTGAATCGAAGAGCCTCAAGCTGTTCCTGGGGAGTTTCCGCAACCATGCGGGGTTCCACGAAGACGTGACGGTTGGGATCGGCCAGCGCCTTTACGCCGAAATGCAGCCGAAATGGCTGCGCATCGGCGGCTACTGGTACCCGCGCGGCGGCATCCCGATCGACGTATTCTGGCAGAGCGGTGTTGCGCCTGACGGGTTGTGGGTGCCAGATCAGGGCGTGGCCGGGTATCGCGGGCGGGGCTAGGTCAGTTCGCCGATAATTCCGAGCAGCGCGTCCACGTCGGCATCGTCATGGTACAGAGCGAAGCCGACCCGCAGCACATCACCGCGCAGGTCGGTCACCACATTGTGCGCTGTCAGAGCCTCGTAGATAGCCGGGGCGGCATCACCTTGCAGCGCGAGGAATCGGGCTTCCGGCCCGCTGATCAGGTGCAATTGCGGTAGCGGATCGGCAGCCATGAAGCGCGCCTTCAACGCATCGCAATGCGCAGAGATCGCCGCCGTCGTCAGCCCTTCGTTCGCCAGCATGCGTTGCACCGCATTGAAGCGGAACAGTCCTGAAGGATCAAAGGTGCTGCCGAGGAAGCGGCGGCCGTCGGGCGCATAACCCACTTCGCCTTGCTGTGCGGTCAAGCTCTCGAACGCGGCATACCAACCAGTGTTTTCGGGGCGCGGAGCAAAGCCGGGCGGGGCGTGAAGGAAGCACACCCCTTCGCCCGCCATTGCGTATTTGTATCCGCCGGCGAGGTAGAACACCTTGTCCGCCACTGCCGCAAGGTCGGTCGGAGTTGCCATGAAGCCGTGGTAGCCGTCGATCACCACCCACGGTCCGTCGGGCCGGGCGAGCGCGGCCAGCGCGTTCAATTCGGCCAAAGCGCGACCCGAATTGAACTGGACCTGGCTGGCAAAGATCAGATCGAATTGTCCGGTCTGCGCAGTTTGAACCACTTGCTCGAGCGGCACCGCGGTCAACTCGATCCGCCCCGCCTCGGCCCAGCGTTGCGACTGGCGGCGGAACGAATGGAACTCGCCGTCGCTGGCCAGAATGCGTGGGCGCGGCATTGGCAAAGCGGAGACGATCCGCACCAGAAACTCGTGGGTATTGGGGGAAAAAGCTATCGTCGCCGCGTCGGGCAGGTGCAGTTCGGCGGCAATGTGCCGCTGCGCCTCGGGGATGACTTCGGCAAAAATCCGATCCCACTTGTGGTCGGCGAGCATCGCCGCATCTTCCCACGCGGCCATCTGCCCGGCGAAGCTCGCATCGGGCCAGAGATGATGGCTGTGTGCGGCGAAATGCAGCCGTTCGGGTGCGGCTTCCAGTGAGCGTGAAAACAACCGCTTCCAGCTCACAGCGCCGTCCTCAGGCTCCAAAGCTCAGGGAAGGCGCGCTTGCTCAGCGTCGAGTGCAGGTAGCTTGCTCCCGCAGTCCCGCCGGTGCCGCGCTTGCCGCCGATCACGCGCTCGACCGTGAGCACATGCTTGTGCCGCCAGGTCGCCATCGCATCGTCGAGATCGACCAGCTTTTCGGCCAGCTGGTAGAGGTCCCAGTACCGCTCGGGTTCTTGATAGACCTTGAGGAACGCTGCTTCGACTGACGGATGCGGGGTGTAGGGCTGGGTCACATCGCGCTCCAGCACTTCGGACGCGATCTCCAGCCCTGACCGCGCGGCGGCGGCAATCGCCTCGTCCCACAGGCTGGGAGCGTGCAGTGCCGCCTCAAGTGCCGCGCGCGCTTCGGGCCGGTCGGCCTGATAGGCGATGAACTTCGCGTCCTTGAGCCCGAGCATATATTCGACCGTACGGAACTGGTCGGACTGGAACCCTGAACTCGGGCCGAGCCCTTCGCGAAAGCGGGTGTAATCGCTCGGCGTCATGGTCGCCAGCACGTCCCAGCTGAGCGTCATCACCGCCTGGATCCGGCTGACCCGCGCCAGCGCCTTGTAGGCCGGGACCAGCGCATCGACGCGCACCTGGCGCAGCGCGAGCCGCAACTCGCGGATCATCTGCCCCAGCCACAGTTCCTTGGTCTGGTGGATGACGATGAATAGCATCTCGTCATCGGTGCCCGATTGCGGGTGCTGGCAATCGAGCAGGCGGTCGAGCGCCAGATAGCGCGCGTAAGTCATGGTCGCCGAACTGGTCATTGGGCGATCATCAAGCGGACTGCTTGCAATTGCAAGGTCATCACGCCGGCGCCTCGTCATTGCGCACGGCGCAAGGCAATCAGGGCAGCCACATTCTCAAGTTGCGATGTGCGCAACGCGGTTCATCGCTACTTGGCATCTTTGGCCATTTGCAAACCCGCAATAACTCCCGAATTGTACGAGAAACACATATCCAGTCCGTAATCCACGTCCTCGTCGCTGGCGCCGCTGTCGTGCAACCCGGGGGCGATCAGTTTGACGTTGTTGGTCTCCACCGCCGTTTTGCACAACGCGATCATCGTATCGCGCTCGGAACTGTTGTGCATCCGGGCATAAGCGACGGTGGCCGTTGCGGCTGTAGCCAAGCCCAGCATGGCAATTGCGTATTTCTTCATTTCCCTCTCCTTGTTGATTTAGAGCCCCAAGGTTAGTGACGACCGAAGTCAGAACACCGCCTTGGGCTTGTCCTCGCCCATCATCGCCTGCCGCACCAGCGGGATCGGCGGGCCGCCGTATTCGAGGAAGGCATCGTGGAACGCCTTCCAGCCCTCACGCCCGCCGTGGGTCGCGGTCCAGTCGGCGCGCAGCTTGCGGATCATCAGCTTGCCCAGCGTATAGTTGAGATAGGCGGGATCATATGCCCCGCGCCGCGCCTGCTGTTCGGCGGTGCCGGCATCCTGGAAGCAGGCGGTCTGGAAGAACTGGACCGACTGCGCAATCGTCATGCCCGCGGTGTGCAGCCGGATCGCCGAAAGGAACCGGCAATCGCGCAGCAGCGCGTTGCTGAGCTGGCCGATGTGGACCTCTGGATCACCATCGCCCAACCCGGCTTCCCACATCATCTCTTCGCTGTAGTGCGCCCAACCTTCGGCGAAGGCGTAACCCACAAACATCCGCCCGAACACCGATGGCGCGCGGTTGGCATGGAGGAATTGCAGGAAGTGCCCGGGCATCACCTCATGCACCGAAGTGAACATCAGGTCGTCGACCCCGGGGATGTAAGCGTCCTGCTTTTCCTTGGGCCACGCGGGATCGGGCGCGGCGATGTAGTAGATCGACGGGATGCCCTTTTCGAGCGGCCCGGGTGGGTCGATATAGGCTCCGTTCTGCGCATTGTAGGGCGGGCTCTGGCGAACCAGCGCCTGTTCGGTGCCGGGGATCGTGACCAGGTCCTTGGTCTTGATGAACTGGGTCAGCATCGGGATCTGCCGGGTCGCCTCGGCCACCGGATTATCGGCCGGCTTGTGCGCGTTCATCTTGGCCATGCAGGCGGGGACCGAAGCGCCGGGAGCGAACTGCGCGCAAGCCGCGGTGAGCGCGTCCTGGTTGCGCTTGAGGTCCGCCTCACCAACCTTTTCAAGATCAGCCAGCGGCATGTTGACCGCTTCGGTATCGTCGAGCATCTGGGCGAACTTGTCCGATCCCAGCGCGAACGCGGCATCGGCGCCCTGCTGGCCCTTGAGCCAGGTTGAGAGATCGGCCATCGCCGCAGAGGCCTTGGCTGCGGCGGTCGAAAGCCTGGCCTGCAGCGCATCGTCCTTAACATCGGCAAAGGCCGTCAGCACATCCTTGGCGTAGAAATCGGCATAGCCGGTGAAGGCCGAAGTGCCGTAAATCACCAGCGGTTCGGCAATCGCCCCCTTGAGGTTGCCCTTGATCGCGGTGGCCGCAGCCGGAACGCCTTCGAGGAATGTCGCCAAAGCGGCGGCGCGCTGCAGGCGCGGGGCATATTCGCGGGCGAGGTACACGTTGGGATCGAACGCGCCGACGTACCACGCCGGGTTGGTGTGCGGCTGGTCGGCCACTTCGAGCCAGAACAGCTGCCCCTTGGCGACCTGCACCATATAGTCGCGCTCGAACTTGTCCTTTCCGCTGACCGCGGTGTAGGCACCCGCGTCCGAGACCACCTTGCGCAAGAAATCGCCGCGCGCCTTGAGCCCGGCCGGGCTCCAATCGGCCATCTTGCCGTCGTACTGGTGCGCGCCTTGATAGACTGCAAAGTTTGGATCGATTTTGAGCCAGCCGTCGATCGTGCTTTGCGCGAACTGCGCCCACGGCGCTTGCGGCGCGGTTTGTCCGGTCATGTTGCATGAGGCGAGCGCAGCCGAAGCCAGCAGTGCAAAGAAAGTGCGGCGAAGTGCCATGTGTCTGCTCCCGAAGGCGAAAGTGCTGCCGATGAAACTGCGCGTTTATCGTCGCCGGGGCAAGTGTCGCTGGTCGATTCACAACGCTTGCTTGTCGCCAGGACCAGCGTGCAACGCCAACAATCAATACCAGTCGGCGCAGTTTTCACTTTCCTACACATGCCCGAAAAGCTTACCCCGCGAATCGTCCGGTGTGGCTGCAGCCTGATCGGATGGACCGTCCTGCGGTGATCGTCTTCGGGCGATCAGGTGCGGGAGACGACCGGCGCGGGCGTCCCGGCATGTGAAGCCGAACGTTCGCCAAAGCAGGTCCGCCACGTTTGCGTCTCGTTCCGTCGCTTCCTAGCTGGAACGGGGACATCGGCTGGCGGCATCAAATCTCGGCGCGTTATCTTGACCTTCAACCAGCGTCGTCGAGTCCGGGCACAAAATGCGGCAACCCCGCGCCGGTCTTCAGTCCCTTGTCCACCCCGGCAGCCTGCGGCTGGCCGGGCTATCGGTGTATCAGTTCGTTTCAGGCGATTCCGCCGCGCTCGGACTCGTTTCGGGCTTGGCCTCTGCCGTGACTTCCGTCACCGCAGCGCCCGCCTTGGCCGCACCCTTGCCAGCCTTGGCACCCTTCACATCGCCAGCTTCCCCGCCCTCGCTCTTCGGCGCCAAGGGGGCTTGCGACTTGACCGTATCCAGCGGCAACATCGCATCGCTGGCGGAGCCGGGGAGGACTTCGCCTTGGGCGGTGCCGGCTCCGGCGTCTTTCTTGGCCTCGCCCTTGCAGCCAGCGAGCGCGAGCACGCCCGCCAACACGATCAAACCAGCTTTCATCACGCAGCCTCCTCGCCGCAGGGGCGTTCCAGCGCGGCGAGGAACGACGCGGCGCGCAGCTGCAATGCCGCATCCCATGCCTGCTGATCAACCGCTATCCCGAGCCGTTCGAGGCTGGTCACCCCGAAGTGCTCGATCCCGCACGGCACGATGCCACCGAAATGCGACAAGTCGGGCGACAGGTTGACCGAAAAGCCGTGCATCGTCACCCAGCGGCGGATGCGCACGCCGATCGCGCCGATCTTGGCCTCGCGTCCGTCGATGTCTTGGGTCCAGATCCCGATCCGCCCCGGCGCGCGCCAGCTTGTCACGCCGAAATCACCGAGCGTATCGATTACCCAGCCTTCCAATGCATGGACGAACCCGCGCACATCGCGCGTCCGGCGTTTCAGGTCGAGCAGGACGTAACCGATCCGCTGGCCGGGACCGTGATAGGTATAGCGCCCGCCGCGTCCGGCCTCGACCACGTCGAACCTAGGATCGAGCAATTCGGCTGGATTGGCGCTGGTTCCGGCGGTGTAAACCGGGGGATGTTCGAGCAGCCAGATCAGTTCGCGTGCGGTCCCGGCGGCGATGGCGGCGTTGCGCGCGGTCATTTCCTCAAGCGCGGCGCGGTACGGCACCGGCGCGGTATCGCGGCGCCATTCGAGCTGGGAGAGCGGGCTGGGTCGCAAGCTATCGGGCATCGATAATTTGCGTGGCGGCAAATGCTGTGGTTATCAAGGGGCATGAGCAATCCGTTCCAGCCCACCCCGCCCCCGCCGCCCAAGTCCCCCGGCGAACGCCGGGCCCGCCCGCGCTTCGACACGATGAAGATCTGGGACGAGGCGAGCGCCGCGCTGCTCGCCAACCGCGAAGTGCTGCTGGCGGTGCTCGGGGTATTTTCGATCCTGCCGGTTTTTGCCCTGACGCAATTCATCCCGCTGCCAGAACCGGTTCCGGGCCAATTGCCCGCCCAGTTGTTTGAACGGTGGGGGCAATATTTTGACGACAACTGGCTGCCGTTCCTGGCGGTGATGCTGGCGCAGTTACTAGGGATGCTGGTCACGCTGGCGCTGCTTGGCGATCCTCGGCGACCAACGGTGGGCGAGGCGATGCGGCAGGCTCTGCGCGCTTCGCCCAGCTTCCTTGCGGCGCTTATCGGCGGGCATGCCTTGGCAGTACTTTCCGGGCTGGTTCCGGTGATCTTGATCGGGCTGAGCGGGTCGATCCCGCTGACCAAGGTCGCCGCAGTGATCGGGAGCGTTGTAATTCTCTACATGCTGGTGCGTTTCGCCTTTATCGGACCTGCTGTGCTGCTCGGCGGTGAGCGCAATCCGGTCTATGCGCTTCGTCGCTCGTTCTTCGCCACCAAGGGCATCGGCTGGCAAATGCTGGTGTTTATCCTGCTGATCTATGTGGCCTTCTCGATCATCGGATGGCTGATTCAGGCTGCCTTGGTCATCGTGACGACCTTGGTCGCGGGAGCAGAGGGAGGCACTTTGATCGGGAACCTGGTCGAGAGCGCGGTCCAGGCCGCGCTCGCCGCAACATTCGTCGCGGTGATTGCCGCGAGTTACCGCCAGGTGCTCGGAGTTGCCCGCTAACCTGCTGCAGGGCTGACCCGGTCAGTCCTTCCAGCCCCAGTACAATTTGCACGGCAGCACGTTGAGAGCTTCGAACCCGGCGTCGATATGCTTGAAGTGCTTGGCCATGAAATTACGCGCCTTGGGGTTGAACTGATAGACCAGGAATGCCCCACCGGTGCGCAGCACGCGGTAGGTTGCCGCAGCAATCGCCGGACCCACGCCATCGGGCAGGGTCGAGAACGGCAGCCCCGAGAGCACGTAGTCAGCATGGTCGTAGCCATGCGCGCGGACAATTGCTTCAACGTCGGCCGCCGAGCCGAGCACCGGCACGAAGCGGCTGTCGCTGATCGTCGCCTTGAGATAGTCGATAAATAGCGGGTTGGTGTCGATCACGATCAGCATGCCGTCGCGCGGCAGCCGGTCGAGCACCGGGCGGCAGAAGGTGCCGACCCCGGGGCCGTATTCGACGAACAGCTTGCACTCGTCCCATTTGACCGGGGCGAGCATCTTGCGAATCGTATATTTCGACGACGGGATGATCGAGCCGACCATCACCGGGTGTTCGATGAAGCCTTGAACGAATACGCCCCACGGACCCATGGCCCGCATGATCCGGCGCTTCGCGCCCATGATCTGGCGCTGCGCGCGGCGGCCCAGCGATCGTTGGGCAAGCTCGGAAGTGGTCATGCTGGCAAATGGTCCTGACTTCGGGAAGTTCCCGCCCTTCCCAAATTTGCCCAGCCATTGCAAGGCAAGAGCGACGCGACTAGCGACGAACCGATGTCCCTGAGCGACCCGATCGAACTGGCCGGCCAGCCCGGCACCACCGCCAGTCTGCCGCGCGGGCGGGTTGCGCTGCTGTTTACCGTCAGCCTGGTCACTGCGGCCGGCAACACCGCAATGCAATCGGTCATGCCCTCGATCGGCACCGCGCTGCACGTCAAGGATTTCTGGATCAGCCTTGCCTACACCTGGTCGGCGCTGCTGTGGATGACCTGTGCCCCGCTGTGGGCGCGCAAGAGCGACAAGCGCGGGCGCAAGGCAATGATGGCGATCGGTCTCACCGGGTTCATCGCCAGCTTCAGCCTGTGCGGGCTGGCGCTGTGGCTGGGGCTCAACGGATTCCTGTCCGGGGTTGGTACGCTGCTGACTTTCGCGCTGTTCCGTTCGCTTTATGGCGGGTTCGGCTCGGCCGCGCCCCCCGCGGTGCAGGCCTATGTCGCGAGCCGGACCAGCCGCGAGGAGCGGACCAAGGCGCTGTCGCTAATCTCGTCGAGCTTTGGCCTCGGCACCGTGATCGGCCCGACCATGGCCCCGTTCTTCATCCTCCCGGGGATCGGGCTGGTCGGGCCATTCGCCGGGTTCACGGTGATCGCCATCGTCGTGCTGATTGCACTGCGACTGCGGCTGCCCGACGATTCGCCAGCCTATGCGGCGCGCGGCGACGTGATCTCAGCACCGTTCAGTGCCAGTTCCGATTCGCGGCCCCGACCTAGTGACCGGCGGGGCGAAAACACCGAGGCCGAACCGATGCTGTTCGGCGATGTCGCCAAAGTCAGCTGGTTCGACCAGCGGCTACGCCCATGGATGATCGCGGGGTTGCTCGGCGGGCATGCGCAGGCGGCGACGATGGGATTGGTCGGGTTCCTGGTGCTCGACCGGCTCGGGCTGCGCGGCGATCCGGGCGCGGGCGCGCAGAACATCGCACTGGTCATGTTTGCGGGTGCGGCAGCGACGCTATTCGCGCAGTGGGGGGTGATCCCGACCTTGCGGCTCGGCCCGCGTGCATCCTGCCTGTGGGGGATTTCGCTCGGCGCGGCTGGCGTTGCCGCACTGTCGGTGGCGAGCACGCTGCACGCGATCACGGTCAGCGTTGCAATAATCTCGCTCGGCTTCGGGCTGTTCCGTCCGGGCTTTACCTCGGGCGCGTCGCTCGCGGTTAGCCGCGCCGAGCAAGGTCAGTCGGCAGGCATCGTCGCTTCGGTCAACGGCGCGGGCTATATCGTCGCCCCGGCGGTGGGGGTCTGGCTGTACGGGCATAATCCGTGGATCGGTTTTGGCGCGATCCTGGCGCTGTGCGCAGCAGTGGTCGTGTTCGGGATCAAGGGCATGACCAGCGACGCGGCGCTGATGCACGGCGATTTTCAGTCCGACTGATGCAGAAACTTTCCTACATCGGGCCGATCGCGTAGGCGCGATTCGCTTAGAGAATTTCGCGCACCACGTCTTGCGGGCGGCACAGCCGCACACCCTTGTC
>JARXKR010000237.1 GCA_030271565.1 Pseudomonadota bacterium | reverse complement strand
GTGATCGGGATGGAAGGCGACGTGATCGTCACCCAGTCGCTGTTCAAGTTCGAATATCTCGACGAAAGCGAAGACGGCAAGATCATCGGTGAATTCCGCCCGTCGGGCCTGCGCCCCTACACGCTGGAAAAGGCGCGGCAGTTCGGGTTCGACCAGGCTTATCTTGAGGCGTGCCTCTAAGGTCGATTGCCAAGCCGCGCGATTGCGCGCAAATTCGCGGTGCCAAACGCTCACTCCTAATTTTCGGGCGACGATCAGGAATTTGGCGACCGCGGAGGCAGTTCGATGAGACCCTTTACCAAAATCGCCAGCTTGCTGTTCGCCGTTATCGCAATTGCGCACCTCTACCGTGTGCTGCGCCCGTTTGAGGTGATCGTCGCGGCTTGTTCGATTCCGCAATGGGCCAGCCTGGCCGGCGCAGTTGTGGCGGGAGCTCTGGCGTTCATGCTCCACCGTGAGAGCAGGGCCTAACCGGCTAACCAAGCCTTGAGCGCCATGCCGAGCAGAAACAGCGCGGCGAAAGTGCTCCAGAAGGTGACCGCCATCCACGGTACCCAGCTGACCGCATCGGGATCGCTGCGAAGCTTGCGGCGGCGCTCACCTCGCCATCCGGCCAAAGCCAGCGCCAATGCAGCGAGCCCGGGCAGCAGCAGATAGCGCACCCAGTCTTCGTCGAGCCCATCGCGGATCGTTGCTTGCCAGTCCATCCGCGCGCGTTAGAGCGCGACCATGCCGCAAGTCCAGCCCGCTCCGCCCGTGCAGCAGCCGATGCTGGCATTGGGGCTGCGGTTGCTGGCGGTCGCGGTCTTGTCCACGTTGATCATGCTGGTCAAATATACCGCAGGCACCGGAGTGCGGTTTCCCGAGATATTGTTCTGGCGGCAAGTGCCGTCGGTGGTGCTGATCCTGGGCTGGCTGGCGCTGCGCGGCCAGGTTTCAAGGCTGCGCACCCGGCGGCTGGGCAGCCATGCGCGGCGCGCCATGCTGGGGCTGACCGGCATGTTCTTCACCTTTGGCGCGCCGCTGCTGCTGCCGCTCGCTGTGAGCACAACACTGGGTTTCACCACCCCGGTCTTCGCGGTGATCCTCTCGGCCTTGCTGCTGCGCGAAAAAGTCGGCCCGGTGCGCTGGCTGGCGGTGGCACTGGGCTTTGCCGGGGTCGTGATCATCGCCCAGCCGGGGCACGCGCTGATCCCGCCGTTCGGCGCAGCCGTTGGCCTCGGTGCGGGCTTGATGGTCGCGCTGATCAGCATCCAGGTGCGCGATCTGGGCCGCACCGACGAAGCGTTGTCGATCGTGTTCTGGTTTGCCGCGCTATCCTCGCCGCTGCTGCTCGCCGCCTTGCCCTTCACCTACACCCAGCACACGGCATGGCAGTGGTTCCTGCTGATTGCTGGCGGCGTGCTCGGCTGCATAGGGCAACTGCTGCTGACCGCTTCGCTGCGTTACGGTCAGGTCGCCAGCGTGATCGTGATGGACTATTCGGCGCTGGTCTGGGCGACGCTCTATGGCTGGCTGGTGTGGAGCGAACTGCCCCCGGCGGCCACGTGGTGGGGCGCCCCGGCGATCATCGCTGCGGGCGGGGTGATCGCGTGGCGCGAGCAGAAGCTCCACCGCCGCGCGCCGCCCGCTGCGGCCAGCAGTGGCGAATAGCCGGTCAGCTCCGGCCGCGCGCCCGGGCCCGGCGTTCACGCACGATCAGCCAGGCGAGCAGCCCGACCGGGCCGGCCATGAAGGTGGCGAACAGGAACGGCAGCTGGAACGCTCGGCCGAACTGCTTGTTGTCAGCGTCGGCCGCGATCCACAGCCCGGTGAACAGGTCGAACGCGAGGTAATGCGTCCAGCCGATCACGACCCCGCCGTCGCTGGCGAACAGTGCGCGCACGCCCGCAATCGAGCCGAACCCGGGCTGCCCCGCCCCGGCCACACGCACCGGGTCGACCGCGCCGCTTAGAAACAGCGCGAACACCACGGTGTAGGTGAGGCACAGTACAGCGACACCGCAATACATGATCAGGCTGTGCACCGCCGGTTTGCGTGGTCCGGCGGCGAGCAGCAGCCAGCCGGCAATTGCGAGCAGGTTGGTCGCGGTGAACAGGAAGCCCCACATGGCCCTTAAGTAACCACTTCAGGATGCGGCGGCACCGCCTTGGCGCGCTGCCACAGGGTCCAGCGCATCAGCACCACCATGGCGAGCGCAAAGGCCATCAAGCCATCGGTGACCAGCAATGCTTCCGGCGGGATATGGCCGGTCGCGTCTGCTCCCGGGCTTGACCCGACCTCGTACGCCAGCACGCGGCGCGCGACGAGGATGCCAAGCAGGAAGATAAGCGCCGCAGGTGACTGACGGATCAGCATCTTACCCGTCTGCGGATCGCGCTCAAGGTGCATCCATTGCCCCCGCTTGATGCCTGCCACCGCACCGATCAACAACGCAAACCCGACGATCAGCCAGCCAAGCGGGCTGGGCGGGAAGGTAACCAGAAAGAAAGCTACGGTCGCCGCGAGCACCGCTGGCATCATCCACAACCGGCTGGCGTTGAACGGCCGCGGCTTGTTCATGTTTCGGAAGCGCAGCGCAAAGACAATGCCGATCGCCAAATACGGCAGAACGCTTTGCAGTAACTTCGGATCCACGTTTCGCCCCCTATTCGCCGCTGTCCTCCCGCCACGCCAGCACCGGCTTGCGCGCGGCCTGGGTTTCGTCGAGCCGGCGGCGCGGCGCGAAATGCGGCGCGCTCTTGAGGCTCGTATCGCCCGCCTTGGCGCGCTGCGCAAGGCTGCGCATCGATGCAATAAAGCGGTCGAGCCCGGCCTTGCTCTCGGTTTCGGTCGGCTCGATCAGCATCGCCCCGTGGACCACCAGTGGGAAATAGACCGTCATCGGGTGGAAGCCCTCGTCGATCAGGCCCTTGGCGATGT
>JARXKR010000236.1:1287-2992 GCA_030271565.1 Pseudomonadota bacterium | reverse complement strand
GCGCGGCTGGCCGGGCAAGTCGCGATGGCGCGGCTGGTGCGGCCGCTTTCGCCCGCCGGCTTTGCCGCATCGCTCGATCTGGCAGCGCCAGCTGCGCAAAGTGGCAAACCTCTATCACCTGGCCACACCTTTGCGGCCTGACTATGCCGAGCAATCGGGGGCTGCGGCGCGATCGCGCGTTGCGGGGCTGCCCAATCCGCGCTTCCCGCTGCGCGATCGGCTCGCGATGATGAAGGAGGTCCACAGCAACGCCTGGGGCGAATTCTCGGATATCTACGCAGGGTTCACCGAGATCCACGGGATGGAGCAGCGCGATCCGACTGCCTACCGCCCGTTCTTCGAATTTTGCGCCGGACTGCCCAGCGACACCTTCCTGCGCGATGGGCAGGATCGCTGGCTGGCGCGCGAGATGCTGCGCGGACAGATGCCCGAAGCCGCCCGGCTGGAAAAGCGTACCGGCCGCCACAACGCCGATTGGCACGCCAAGCTCTCACGCCAGCGCGACGACTTGCGGCGCGAGGTCGACGCTTTGGCCAAGGTTCCGCGACTTGCCGCAATGTTCGATCTGGAACGGGTTCGCGCAGCGCTGGAAGACTGGCCCGACAGCGGCGCAATTGCCGACAGCGAGCGGCTGGTCCGTGAAGTGGCGCTGCCGCGCGCGATCATCATGGCGCGGTTCGTCAACTATGTCGAAGGCCGCAACCTCGAGCTGGACTGATCAGCCCAGCGCTGCGGCGTAAACCTCGGCCAGCTGCAACGGGGCCTGCTCCTCGGCCAAGAAATGCGCACGCGGATCGTCGACATCGAGCCACCAAGCCCCGCCGATTTCCCAAGTTGCAGCGCGGCCCTTATCGGCCAGCCGCTGCATCCCTTCGGACAGGCTGCCCGCCTGCCCGTCGGCGATCGCGCCGCGAATCGCATCGGTAAGCTCAGGCGTGCACAGGAAGGCCCCGCAATCGACTGCGTCGTAGGTGGGAATGGTTTTGCCAATCGCGCAGATAAAACCGCGTGCGTCGCGCTCGACCCAGGTTGCATCGTCGGGATCGATCAACGGATCGTCGATCCGGCGATCGACCGCGAGAGTCACGCCCCGGTCTGCCCCGCCTTGCTGCGCCAGTCCGCTCAGGATCGGGGCCGAGAAGATATGGTCGGACATCATCAGCAGGTAATTGCCCGAAATCTGCTCGGCCCCGGCGATCACCGACCAGCCGTTCGGCTTCGACCAGTCATCCACCCGCGCCGGCTCGACCGCAATCCCGGCGCGCTGCGCCAGCGCGGGCAGCGCGGCTTCAAGCCGCACCGCCTCATGCCCGGTCACCACCACGACGCGCTGCGCGCCCGCCGCCTTGGCCTGGCGCACCCCGAGTTCGAGCAACGGGATCCCGGCGACCGGGGTCATCGGCTTGGAATCCGAAATATCGCGCAGACGGCTGCCGAACCCGGCGGCGATGATCAAGGCGTCCATTATTCCTCCCCGGAACGGGGAGGGGGACCAGCCGCAGGCTGGTGGAGGGGCACAGGCGAAATGGCCGGAACCCTCATCGTCTCGTCTGCGGCGGGTGCCCCTCCACCATGCTTCGCATGGTCCCCCTCCCCCAAGGGGGAGGAATCAGGCCTTATTCGGCAGCAAGCGGGGTTTCCGAGATGTACTCGTCGACCATCTGCGCAGCCAGATCGTCGTTGAACTGCTGCGGCGGGTGCTTGC
>JARXKR010000236.1:0-1187 GCA_030271565.1 Pseudomonadota bacterium | reverse complement strand
TCGTCGACCATCTGCGCAGCCAGATCGTCGTTGAACTGCTGCGGCGGGTGCTTGCAGAAATAGGCCGACGGCCCGATCAGCGCGCCGCCTTCACCGCGTTCGAGCGCGACCTTGGCGCAGCGTAGCGCGTCCATCACGCAGGCCGCCGAGTTGGGGCTGTCTTCGACCGAGAGGCGCAGTTCCAGATCCATCGGGACATTGCCCCACTGCAGCCCTTCAAGCCGCAGGAAGCAAAGCTTGTTGTCTTTCTGCCACGGCACATAGTCCGACGGGCCGACGTGGATGTTTTCATCCGCAAGCCGCTGGGCCAGCATCGCCTGGACCGCTTCGGTCTTCGATTCCTTCTTCGAGCCGAGCCGCTGGCGATCGAGCATGTTCATGAAATCGGTATTGCCGCCGGTGTTGAGCTGATATGTCCGCTCAATCGTGACGCCGCGTGCGGCAAACAGGCTTGAGAGCACGCGGTGGACGATCGTCGCGCCGACCTGCGCCTTGATGTCGTCACCCACGATCGGCAGGTTCTTGGCGCGGAACTTGGCTTCCCATTCGGGGCGGCTGGCGATGAACACCGGCATGCAGTTGACCACCGCAACGCCCGCTTCGAGCGCGCATTCCATGTAGAATTCGGTGGCTTCCTGCGATCCGACCGGCAGGAAGTTGATCAGGACTTCGGCGCCCGAATCCTTGATCGCCTTGATGATATCAGCAGCATCGGCTTCGGTGTCGTTGGCAACGATGAAGCCCTTGTCGCCGACCGTGGTCATATGCGCGGCAATGCCGTCAGAGATTTTGCCCATGATGACCTTGTTACCGGTCAGCGGCACGTCCTGCTGGAACACCTTGGTGTTGTTGGGCTGGGCGAAGATCGCTTCGGCAATATCCTTGCCGACCTTGCGCGAATCGACATCGATGCCGAGCACGAATTCCACATCACCCGCGCCGTAGCCACCGATCTTGTCGTGGATCAGCCCCTGCGACGAATTGTTCTGCCGATAATAGGCAACTCCCTGAACCAGCGAGCTTGCGCAATTGCCGACGCCAATCATGGCGACCTTGATGGGCTTCATTATCTGTAATTCCCTTTCGAGCGTCGATGCGCGCGCCCCGTCAAGGGTCGCGCCACTAATAAATCGCGCGCCAAAAGCAAGAGGTTTGGCGCAGGTCAAGCCGGATGCCGAAAGCGCGCG
>JARXKR010000235.1 GCA_030271565.1 Pseudomonadota bacterium | reverse complement strand
GCAAACCTTGACCCATGGCCATCGGCCCGCGCCTTGACCTGAGACAAAGCCAATCGCTGGTAATGACGCCGCAGTTGCAGCAGGCGATCAAGCTGCTGGCGCTGTCGAACCTCGAGATCGAGGCGTTTATCGGCGATGCGCTCGACGCCAATCCGCTGCTCGAAGTGGGCGAGGCCCCGGCCGATGTGGCCGATCTGCCCGGCGATCCGGATTTGCGCCGGACCACGCTTGAAAGCTCGCCGGTCGACCAGCTGATCGGCGAAGGCCGCGCCGAGGAAGACCGTCCGCTCGATCTCGACCGCGCCGCGCTCGACCGGGATCGCGATACCGGGGATGGCGACTTTGGGGGCGAATGGGGCAGCGACCTGCGCGTGGCGAGCGGCGAGGCCGGACCCGGGATCGACGAGCGCGCCGACAGCGAAAAGACCTTGGCCGAGCATCTGCACAGCCAGCTTGGCGCGGTGACGCGTGATCCCGCGCAGGCGTTCATTGCACGGCACCTGATCGACCAGCTCGACGAGGCGGGGTACCTGCAGGAAGGCCTCCGCGAAATTGCTTCGGGGATCGGGGTCAGTCTGGCCGAGTGCGAAGCCGCGCTGGCGCTGCTCCAGTCGCTCGACCCGACCGGCATCGGCGCGCGTTCGCTCGGCGAATGCCTCGCATTGCAGGCGCGTGAGGCTGACCGTTACGATCCGTGCATGGCCAAGCTGCTCGACAATCTCGACCTGCTGGCGCGCGGCGAACTGGCCCGGCTCAAGCGGATGTGCAACGTCGACGATGAAGACTTCGCCGAAATGCTCGCCGAACTGCGCGGTTACGATCCCAAGCCCGGGCTGCGCTTCGCGCGCGGCGGGGGTGAGCCGGTCACCCCCGATGTGCTGATCCTGGCCAGCGCCGATGGTAAGGGCTGGGACGTCGCGCTCAACCAGACGACCTTGCCCAAACTGATTATCAACCGCAGCTACTATGTCGAGATGCGCAGCATGTGCGACGACAAGAACGCGCGCGGCTGGCTCTCGGAAAAACTCGCCGATGCGAGCTGGCTGGTCAAAGCGCTCGACCAGCGCGCCAAGACAATCCTCAAGGTCGCGAGCGAACTGGTCAAACAGCAGGACGCGTTCTTCCGCCACGGCGTCTCACAATTGAAGCCGCTGACCCTGCGCACAGTCGCCGACGCCATATCGATGCACGAGAGTACGGTCAGCCGGGTCACCTCGAACAAGTACCTGAGCTGCGAGCGCGGCACCTTCGAGCTCAAATACTTCTTCACCTCGGGCGTCGGCGCGGTCGATGGCGAAGGCGGCGCCTCGGCCTCGGCGGTCAAGGCGGCGATTCGGACTCTGATCGATGCCGAGGATCTGGGGGCGATCCTGTCGGACGACACGCTGGTCGATCTGCTGGGGGCCAAGGGTTTCGATCTCGCGCGGCGCACCGTCGCCAAATACCGCGAGGCGATCGGGCTGGGTTCTTCGGTCCAGCGGCGGCGGCAAAAGACGCTGGCCGGGGTGCGGTAAATTGCATTGCCGAACAGCCAATTGCTGTTAGCCTTCGGCGGCTGACAGTGCGCCGCGTGGCTTTTGGAAGGACTTTCGATTGACCGTAAACGAGACCGCGGCTGGCGTGCATGGCGAAACCGTTCCCATCGCATCTGGCGCGGGCGCCACCACCGATCACGCGTTCTTCGGCCACCCGCGCGGGCTCGGCTTCCTCGCCGGGACCGAGCTGTGGGAGCGGTTCAGCTTCTACTCGATGCAGTCGTTGCTGATGCTGTACATGACCAAATACCTGCTGCTGCCGCAACATTCGGGCAATGTGGTGGGGCTGGGCGTCTATCGCAGTGTGCTTGAGCGGATTTTCGGCCCGATGACCGATCTCGCGCTCGCGGCGCAGACTTTCGGGCTTTATTCCGGGTTCATTCTGGTGACCCCGCTGGTCGGCGCGTGGCTGGGGGACCGAGTGCTGGGGCGGACCAAGACGGTGACGATCGGCGCGCTGCTGATGAGCGCCGGACACCTGACAATGGCGGTCGAGCAGGCGTTCCTGCTCGCGCTGCTGCTGCTGATTGTTGGCGGCGGCCTGTTCATCAGCAACCTCGCCGCGCAGATCGGCGGGCTCTATGCGCCCGATGATACCCGCCGCACCCGCGCTTTCGGGATTTACCTGATGGCGCTCAACGTCGGGGCGCTGGTCGCACCGTTGGTCTCGGGCACGCTGGGTGAGCGGGTCGGCTGGCACTGGGGCTTTGGCGCGGCCGGGATTGGCATGCTGATCGGGCTCGGCACTTATCTCGCCGGGCGCCGCCACCTACCGCCCGACGTGATCGCGCAAGGGGTAAAGCCAGCACCGCTGACCGGGCGGCAGTGGCAGTCGATCGGCGGACTAGTCCTACTCTACTTGCCCAAGCTGTTCTTCTTCGCCGCGGTCCAGCAGGCTTACGGTATCATGGTCGTCTGGGCCGACACCGCGGTGGATCGCAAGATCGGCAGTTTCGAACTGCCGGTGACTTGGGTGCTAACCGCCGACGGAATCCTGACGATTGTCGGAGTGGTCTTTGCCAACTGGGTCTGGGCGCGCATGGCCGCTAGCGGCCGTGAGCCGCATGACATCCGCAAGATCGGCATCTCGAACGTTATGTCGGCGGCCGCATTCCTGCTCATCGCTGGATTTTCGATTCTGCCTCAAGTTCCAGTTTATGGCTGGCTGCTGTTCTATCTGGTGATGGACTTTTCATTCGCGTGGAATGACCCGCCGGCCCGCGCGATGATCGCGCGCTATGCACCGCGCTCGGTCAACGGGACGATGTTTGCGCTGTATTCGCTGTCGGGCGCGCTGGGGTTTTTCCTGCTCGGCTGGCTGGGGCGGTTTTACGAACCGCTCGGGCCGACCAAGTACTTCCTCCTCACCGCAACGCTGCCGATCGCCGGAGCAGTAATG
Source organism: Pseudomonadota bacterium (assembly GCA_030271565.1). GTDB lineage: Bacteria > Pseudomonadota > Alphaproteobacteria > Sphingomonadales > Sphingomonadaceae > Novosphingobium. The sequence goes on along the minus strand of JARXKR010000235.1, from coordinate 59 downwards.
CTGATCCTGTTCGCGCACCCGCTCGAACGCCTGCTGGCGCGCGGTGACGCGGATCGGGT
>JARXKR010000234.1 GCA_030271565.1 Pseudomonadota bacterium | reverse complement strand
GCGGCGGTGGAAAGGAGCAGGGCGGAGAGCGCGGCAGCGCGGAATGCGTTTCTCATATGTTCTAAGGATAATGGCCTGGCCCAGAGTTGGCAAGAACTGTTCAGCCCCAACGCGACACCGACAACATGCGGGCCATGGACAGCGCACCACTTGACGGTTAGCAGCACGCAGCCAGACCGAACGGAGCCGCGTCATTCCCGCCACCCCAACAGACCCGCGCCGGACGCCTGCGGTGGTGCTCAAGCTGGGCGATGCGGCCATGCAGATGGGCTCCGCAATTCGCGCCTTCGAACTGTATGAAGAAGCTTTGCGCGAGGCACCCGAAAATTCTGCCGACGCGGCTGCAGCGCAGCAGCGGATGATCCTCTCGGTACCCGACTGGCACGCGCGAATGATGAACGATACGCGCCGTAACCATGCCTACGATGCGGCGATCCGCCGCGCGGTCAAGCCGGGCACGAGAGTATTTGAAATCGGCACCGGCGCGGGGCTGCTGGCGATGATGGCGGCGCGCGCCGGGGCAGCTCAGGTGATCAGCTGCGAGATGAACCCGGCTGTCGCCGAGGTCGCGCGCGAAATTGTCGCACGCAATGGTTTTGCCGATCGGATCACCGTTCTGACCAAACACTCGCGCGCGGTGACGCCTGACGACCTGGGCGGCCCTGCTGATCTGCTACTGTCCGAGATTGTCGATGATTGCATCCTGGGCGAAGGGGTGCTGCCCGCGCATGAAGACGCGGTCAAACGGTTGCTCAAGCCGGGCGGGCAGGTTATTCCCGCAAGCGGCGTCGTGCGCGTCGCGCTAGTCGAAAGCCGCAGCGCCGAAAGCAGCTGGATCGACCATATCGACGGATTCGATGTTCGGGCGTTCCGCAAATTCATCAACCATCGCAACAAGGTGACCAGCAGCGACCCGCACACCCGGCTGGCGAGCGAAGTGGCCGATCTGTTCCGCTTCGATCTGGCCTGCCCTAATGTTGCCAAGCCCGCCACCACCAGCGTGTCACTGCGCGCGCTGGGCGGCGCGGCCAATGCAGTCGCGCACTGGATCGCGCTCGAACTCGATGCCCAGACCCGCTATGAAAATTGCCCGAATGCCGATTTCCGCTCGTGCTGGGAAATTCCCCTGGTGCCGCTGGCCCATCCGCTTGATCTGCAAGCGGGACAGAATCTCACCGTCCATGCCAGCCATGACCGTTCGCGCCTGACCGTGTGGACTTGACCGGGCCGTCCCTGACCTTGCTCCCCGCCGCAGCCGCCTGTAGAGGCGCGGCAAACTCATTATAGCCAAGTTTCAAAAGGACCTCCGATGGCCGCCCAGTACGCTTACGTCATGAAAGGCATGACCAAGACTTTCCCCGGTGCTCCCAAGCCGGTGCTGAGCGATATCAGCCTGCAGTTTTACCAAGGCGCCAAGATCGGTATCGTCGGGCCCAACGGCGTCGGCAAATCCACCCTGATGAAGATCATGGCCGGGATCGACACCGATTTTACCGGTGAGGCCTGGCCGGGCGAATACATCACCGTGGGGTACCTCGCGCAGGAGCCCGAGCTCGACAAGACCAAGACCGTGCTCGAAAACGTCAAGGACGGCGCGCGCGCGACCGCCGATCTGGTCGAGCGGTTCAACGCGATCAGCATGGAGATGGCCGAGCCCGACGCCGACTTCGAGAAGCTTGGCGACGAGATGAGTTCGCTGCAGGAAAAGATCGACGCGGTCGATGGCTGGACGCTCGACAACCAGCTCGAACTGGCGATGGAAGCGCTGCGCTGCCCGCCGGGCGACTGGCCGGTGGACAACCTCTCGGGCGGTGAAAAGCGCCGCATCGCGCTGACCCGGTTGCTGATCCAGAAGCCCGGTATTCTGCTGCTCGATGAACCGACCAACCACCTCGACGCAGAATCGGTCGAGTGGCTGGAAAACCATCTGAAAGAGTACGCCGGCGCGGTGCTGATGATCACCCACGACCGCTACTTCCTCGACAATGTGGTCGAATGGATCCTCGAACTCGATCGCGGGAAATACTTCCCTTACGAGGGCAATTATTCGACCTATCTCGAGAAAAAAGCCAAGCGGATGGAGCAGGAGGACCGCGAGGAAGGCGGCCGCCAGAAGGCGCTGACCCGCGAACTCGAATGGATCCGCCAGACCCCCGCGGCGCGCCAGACCAAGAGCAAGGCGCGTATCCGCAAGTTCGAGGAATTGCAGAACGCGCAGGACGGCCGCGTGGCCGGCAAGGCGCAGATCGTCATCCAGGTGCCCGAACGGCTGGGCAGCAAGGTGATTGAGGCCACGGGGCTGAGCAAGGCTTACGGCGACAAGCTGCTGTTCGAAGACCTGTCGTTCATGCTCCCGCCGGGCGGGATCGTCGGGATCATCGGGCCCAATGGTGCGGGCAAATCGACGCTGTTCCGGATCATCACCGGGCAGGAGCAGCCCGACGAAGGCACGCTCGAGATCGGCTCGACCGTGCATCTGGGCTTCGTCGACCAAAGCCGCGATGACCTCAACCCCGCGCACAACGTGTGGCAGGAAATCTCTGGCGGGCACGATTACATGACCGTCAACAAGCAGGAAACCTCGACCCGCGCCTATGTCGGCGCGTTCAACTTCAAGGGCGCCGACCAGCAGAAGAACGTCGGCAAGCTATCGGGCGGCGAACGCAACCGCGTCCACATGGCCAAGATGCTCAAGCAAGGCGGCAACGTGCTGCTGCTGGATGAGCCGACCAACGATCTGGATGTCGAAACCTTGGGCGCGCTGGAAGACGCGATCGAAAACTTCGCCGGCTGCGCCGTGGTGATCAGCCATGACCGCTTCTTCCTCGATCGCCTCGCAACGCACATCCTGGCGTTCGAGGGCAACAGCCACGTCGAATGGTTCGAAGGCAACTTCGCGGCATATGAGGAAGACAAGCGGCGTCGCCTGGGCGATGCGGCGGATCGGCCGACCAGGTTGGCGTATAAGAAGCTGACTAGGTGAGCGCATGGGTGAAGCGAAAAACTGGAAAAAGAAATTA
>JARXKR010000233.1 GCA_030271565.1 Pseudomonadota bacterium | reverse complement strand
CATCGGTATCGCCGTCCCACGGGGTTGAAACGGTCAGGGTAAAGCTGTTGCCATCGACCTGCGCTGTCGCCTTGTTGCCCGCCAGCACGGTTGCAACCTGATTGAGATTGAATTTGATCGAGGCAACCTTGCCTTCGGTCCCGGCGCTGATTTCGGCCTTCACCGGGAAATCGGACAGGCCTTCCGCAACGATCGGCGTGCCTGCATCGACGTTGGAAGGGTTCCTGCTTGGCCCGCGGGCTTGGGCCTGCGCGGAGCAGGGCAGAAAGGTCAGGGCGCCCACGCTGCTGACCAAGGCTAATGTTCTGATAGATTTCAACATTTCAGTTCCTTCCGGTCAAAGCTTGAAGGTGCGATGTGAACCGCCAAAGGGTTCGTTGCTCGGCCAGATAGTGAGCGCCTTGATCTCGCAAAGCGTGTCACCAGCGCAGCTGATCGTGATGCCCAATGTTGCACCGTTGACGCCGCGGAAGCTGACAATCAGATCCTTGTTTGAACCATCGCCGCGATTGCCCGTGACTGGCAAGGTTCCTTTTCCGTCGTTGTCGATGGCAACGGGCTTGTGGTCGATGGCGACAAATGGCTCGCTTGCGCCTTTGTCCAGTTTTACCTCAATCGCGAGAATTGCCATATGTCCCTCCTGCTTTCTCAAGCGAAGACCTACCTCCCTTACACCTCCCCATCCGTGATCCCCGTCACGCCTTTCGCACACGAAAAAGCCACCCGCCCATCAGGGCAGGCGGCTCGTTCGGCGTCAAACCTCAGTCCGGGAAACTACTGCCCCGCAAGCTTGGCGCAGCGCGTATTGGGATCGCCCGGGCACGGCACCGTATCGGCGAGCCACTTGGCGTGGGCTGTGTCTTCGGCGGCCTTTTGCCGTGCGATGTCGGCGTCGCGCTGAGCGACGGCGGCATCGTAGGCGGCCTTGTTCGCGGCGTTTCGGGCGTTTTGGGCCTGAGCGGCGGCGGCTTGCTCGGCGTTGAGGCGGACGCGCTGCTGTTCGGGGGTTTCGGTCGAGGTGGTAGCTGCAGCAGCAGCCGGGGCGGGGTGCTTGCGCTTGGCGTGGGCATCAGCCGGGCCGGCCGCGAGCGACAGCGCCAGCATCCCGGCCGTCAGGCTGCCCAGCGCGATACGAAACCTTGTCATGATTTGTCTCCTTCTGCTTTGCTTGCGCGAAACATAGCCGCGCCCCGGCGTCGGCGAAAGCGATTGCTCCAATCCGCTGCGCCTAGGGCTGTTCAGCGTCACCCACCGGGGTATCGGCGCGGTACTGTTCGCGCGGCGCAGGCTCTGGCGGAGCGGGCGGCGGCGGTGTCGGAGCAGGCACGACCGCAGGAGCAGGCGCCGGAACCGCTACCGGAGGTGGTGCCGGGGTAACGGTCGGCACCGGCACGGGCGGGGGCATGGGGGCGGGCGCGGGCATTGGAACCGCGACCGGCTCGGGCAGCGGCGGCGCGACCATTGCGGGTGCCGGTGGCGGCGGCGCATAGACCGGCTCGGGCGCAGGGCCGGGCACCGGCACGGCTTCGATCTGCACTGTGGGCTGCTCGGCGGTCTGCTGCGGGACCGGCGCAGTGCGGATCATCGGCACCGGCGGCTCGCCGGGCTCAAGCCGGATTTCGCGGCGCGGACGCTCGCGGCGCGGGGCGGGGGCGTCGACCGGCGCCGGCGTATCGGCAACCGGCGGCGGCTCGGTCAGCGGCGGTTGGACCTGAGGCTGCGGCTGCGGCTGCGGCTGCGGCTGAGGTTTCGGCCGGGGTTCAACCCGCGGCGGGCGGACCGGGGGCAGGCCGGTCCCGCCGCCATCGGTCGGGGTCACCACCGGATTACCGGTCGGCGGCGGTGCGCCCTGGTCGCCGCGGCGGTGCCATTGGTCATAGCGGCGGCGCGCGTCGTCGCGGTCGCGGTGCTCGTCGTCCAGATGGCGCGGCGGATGCTGGCGGCGATGGCCTTGGTCATAGCGGTCCCAGTCGGGCAGTTCGCGCCAGGCCCCGCTCCAGCCCGAATTCCACCCGTCGTAATAGCCCATGCTGCTGTAACCGCCGATCCACGCAGTCGCACTGCCGCGATCCCAGCGGCGCTGGCGCAGCGATGCGGCATAGAGCGCGCGGCCGCGCTGTTGCAGCGCCTCACCGTCATAACGCGCCTGGCTGGTCAGACCGGTGTAAAGCCGCCCCTGGCTGTCATAGGCCTGGACCAGATCGCGCCCGTCGAAGGCAAAGCTCGCATAGGAATCGCGGACCAGATAGGGCGAGGTCTGGTGCGGCGCGTAGAAGTATTGGCGCACGCCCTCGCGGCCCGGCTCGACGATCAGGACTTCGCCGTCGCGGCTGATCCAGACCCAGCAATCGACCCCGTCGCAATCGAAAGTGAAATCGGGCGGACTGTTGCCAAACGCCTGGGCGAGGCTGTCGGCCTGGTCGATCCAGTAATAAGCCACCGCATTGCTGACCGGCGGCGCGGCATATTGCGGCGGCGGGGCAGGGGCGTAGTTCAGGACCGAAGGCCGAGGGAAGTTGACCACCGGCGCTGGCGGCGGCGCAGTGATCATCGGCACAACCGTGACCGGCGGTATCGGCACGATTCTTAGCGTCTTGCACTTGGTGACCTTGCGGCCATTGACCCTGGCAGTCGTGCAGACCTTGCGCGCGACGGCGGGGTTGCGCACCACGACTGTGCGCCTTTTCGCCTTCCTGGTCGTGGCCGCGTCGACCTGACCTAGCGTGGCAAGGCCCCCCGGAAGACCGACCTGCGCCGCGTCGAGCGGCAGCGCCAGCGGCACCAAAGCCGCGAGCGGAAACGCCATCGCCATCGCCACCGCAAACCGGGAAACACCTCTGCCGAACCTGCCCGCCATATCCATATTCCCCGATCGAGCGCGCTGCCCCATTGGCACATATGCCAAGGGCTCGCTGTCGGGGCAATGAACGAGGCGGTCAGCCGGGGGTCAGTTATCCCCGCCGTGGCTGCGCTGGTATTCGCGCCAGATGCGCCACTGCTCATGCAACTTGGCATCGCGCGCC
>JARXKR010000232.1:1827-3030 GCA_030271565.1 Pseudomonadota bacterium | reverse complement strand
TGCGCGGTCCAGCCCTCGGCATCGAGGCTGAGCAGGCCGTGGGTGCGAGTGACAGCGGGGGCGGGCGGCGCAGCACGCGGGGCGGAGCGGCGCATGATCGCATTGGCGCGGGCGACCACTTCGCGCGGGGAGAACGGCTTGACCACATAGTCGTCGGCGCCAAGCTCGATCCCCAGCACCCGGTCGAACTCCTCGTCGCGGCTGGAGAGGAACAGCACGGGGACCTCGCTGGTCGCCCGCAGGCGGCGGCACACTTCGAGCCCGTCCATCCGCGGCATGTTGATATCGAGCACCACCAGATCGGGGGCCGCCCGCGCGACTTCGGCCAGCGCTTCCTCACCGTCAGCAGCTTCGCGCACCGCCATGCCCGCCTTCTCGAACGCGAAGACCAGCAGCGCGCGGATATGCGGGTCATCGTCGACCACCAGGACGGTACGGGGCATGGCGTTGTTTGGCGCGGTTAGCGGGGCGAGGTCAATCGCGTTCATAGCGGCAGTCCGGTTCGAGTTTAATGAGATGTCCCAGCGGTTCAGAACCAATTGCATCACTCATGCCCTCCTGTGCGCTCCTTATCCGGGGCCCGCGTGGAGACTAAGCGCGCCGCGCCGTGCCCAAGACTTGAGCTTCGCGTGCAGACGCGGTGCAGCACTTGGCGCTTGGCGCGCTGCAAAAGCATGATACGTTTAACCCAGGGACGCTTGGGGGAGGGGCTTTTAAAATGACTTTCAGTGAATCCATCAGGACTTGCTTTAGCAAATTCGTCACGTGGCAGGGCCGCGCCGCGCGGTCGGAATACTGGTATTTCGTGCTGTTCTGCGTGCTCAGCCAGATTGCGGCGGCGGTGATCGACGGGGTACTCGGCACTGGGTTCAAAATGACCAACCCGATGACCGGGATGGAACAGAGCGCGGGCTACGGCTGGGTTTACGTGCTCACCACGCTCGCGCTGTTCCTGCCCAGTCTGGCGGTGCTGGTGCGGCGGCTCCACGATACCGACCATTCGGGCTGGTGGTACTGGTTCGTCCTGGTTCCGCTGATCGGGGTGATCATGATCATCGTCTGGCTCTGCTCGCGCGGCACCAGCGGCAACAACAACTTCGGCTCCGACCCGCTGGGCGGCGATCTGGGGACGACATTCAACTAAGACAAAACGCCCGGTGAGCCCGCTTCAGCCTTGTTGAAGCGGGCTCACAGCGGCGAACC
>JARXKR010000232.1:0-1727 GCA_030271565.1 Pseudomonadota bacterium | reverse complement strand
TCGCGGCGGCCGACGTGGTTGGCCGGGCCGACAAAGCCGTCGGCTTCCATGCGCTCGACCCATTTGGCGGCGGTGTTGTAGCCCACGCCGAGTTGCCGCTGGAGCCACGAGGCGCTGGCCTTCTGGCTTTCGAACACGATCTGGCAGGCCTGGCGGTACTTGCGCTCGTCGGGGCTGTCGCTTGCGGTGGCGTCGAGGTCGTCGAACCCGAAGCTGCCGTCCTCGGGCTCTTCGGTGACCGAATCGACATAATCGGGCTTGCCCTGCGCGCGCCAGAAATCGGCGATCCGCTCAACCTCCTCGTCTGAAACGAACGGCCCGTGGACGCGCATGATCGGCTCGGTGTTGGGCTTGTAGAGCATATCGCCCTTGCCCAAGAGCTGCTCGGCGCCCTGCTCGCCCAAAATGGTGCGGCTGTCGATCCGGCTGGTCACCGCGAACGAGATCCGGGTCGGCAGGTTGGCCTTGATCACCCCGGTGATCACGTCGACCGAGGGGCGCTGGGTGGCCATGATCAGGTGGATCCCCGCCGCGCGGCTCTTCTGCGAAAGCCGCTGGATCAGCACTTCGATTTCCTTGCCGACGGTGACCATCAGGTCGGCCAGTTCGTCGACAATCACCACGATCTGCGGCAGCGGCTGGTAATCGAGCTGGTGTTCCTCGAACAGTTCCTCGCCGGTGTCGGGATCGAACCCGATCTGGATGCGGCGGCCGAGCGGCTTGCCCTTGGCGATCGCGATCGCGACCTTTTCGTTGAAGCCCGGCAGGTTGCGCACCGACAGCTCGCTCATCTGGCGGTAGCGGCGCTCCATCTCTTCGACCGCCCATTTGAGGGCGCGCACCGCTTTCGCGGGCTCGGTCACCACCGGCGAGAGCAAGTGCGGGATATCGTCGTAGCTCTTGAGTTCGAGCACCTTGGGATCGATCAGCACCAGGCGGCACTGCGCCGGGGTGAGCCGGTAGAGCAGCGACAGCAGGATGGTGTTGAGCCCGACCGACTTGCCCGATCCAGTGGTCCCCGCGACCAGCAGGTGCGGCATTACCGCGAGATCGGCGACGATCGGCTCGCCCGCGATATCCTTGCCCAGGATGATCGGCAGCGCGGCTTTCGATTGGGCGAATTTCTCGCAGGCGACCAGCTCCTTGAAGCTGACCATCTGGCGGTCGGTGTTGGGCAATTCGATCCCCATCACCGTGCGCCCCGGGATCGAGGAGACGCGGGCCGAGATCGCGCTCATGTTGCGGGCGATATCGTCGGCGAGGCCGATCACCCTGCTGGCCTTGATGCCCGGCGCGGGTTCAAGCTCGTACATCGTCACCACCGGGCCGGTGCGGACCGCGTCGATCGTGCCCTTGACGTTGAAATCGTCGAGCACAGTTTCAAGCAGCCGCGCGTTGCGTTCGAGCGCGAGCTTGTCGACCTTGGGCGCGCTGTTGGCTGGAGGATCGTCGAGCAGCGCCAGTCCGGGCAGCGCATAAGTGCTGAACAGGTCGCTCTGGCGGCTTGCGCCCGACAGGGTCGCAGGCTTGGCGGCGCGGGCCGGGTCGGAGATTTCGGGGGCCTTGCGCGCAGCGGCAATCTGCTCGCCGTGGGCGGGGCGGTCACGCTTGGCGCGCGGGGCGACCGAGATGAACTCGCCGTCGGTGGCCGAAGCTGCGCGGCGCTGGCGCCTGAGAAATGCGGGGAGCGTGAACAGGCTGCCCCAGTCGAACGCGAAGATCCGCGC
>JARXKR010000033.1:2488-16398 GCA_030271565.1 Pseudomonadota bacterium | reverse complement strand
CGCCGCAGAATGTGCGCGATGCGCTCGCCTCGACCGTGCTCAACCCCAAGCGGCTGGGCATTCCGGACGAATACGCCAATCTTGCGCTGTGCATGATCGAGAACGGATACTTCAATGGTGAGGATGTGCGGCTCGATGGCGGCATCCGCATGGCTCCTCGGTAAGATGCTTTCCTACAGAGCCAAGACCGGGTTAAGCCGCCCGCGATGACGATAAACCACCGCCTCCTTACAGCCGTTTGCTCGGTGCCGGGAACGGTGGATTTTTTTGGACCAGTACAGTGGTCCAAGCGGTCCACCGCCTAGATCAGATGGAGTTTGCGCGATGAGTGAATTCACCCAGATCGACCTCGACATCAGCGAGGGCATCGCCACGCTGACGCTCAACCGGCCCGAGAAGATGAACGCCTTCACCGGCACGATGATGAACGAGATCATCGACGCGATCGACCGGACCGACGCCGATGACGCGGTGCGCGCGGTGATCTTCACCGGCGCGGGGACACGCGCATTTTGTGCTGGGGCCGATCTGACCCCGGACGATGGCCGCGCTGTGTTTTCCAGCGGCGAGCCAGTATCCGACCTGTCCGATCCGCGGGTGCGCGATGGCGGCGGGTTGCTGACGCTGCGGTTGTTCCAGTCGAAAAAGCCGCTGATTTCGGCCTGCAACGGCGCGGCGGTCGGGGTGGGCATTACCATGCAGTTGCCAATGGATATCCGCCTCGCCTCGGACAACGCCCGCTTCGGCTTCGTCTTCGCGCGGCGCGGGATCGTGCCCGAGGCCTGCTCAAGCTGGTTTCTGCCCAAGATTGTCGGGGTAGGCCGGGCGCTCGAATGGTGCATGACCGGGCGGATCTTCGATGCCCAGGAAGCGCTGCGCGGCGGGCTGATCCGTTCGGTCCATCCGCAGGGCGAATTGATCGACGCGGCGCGCGGGTTAGCGCGAGAAATCGCCGAAAACACCTCGGCAGTGTCGGTCGCGATGACCCGGGCAATGCTGTGGCGGGTACCGTCGGGAGCACATCCGATGGAGGCCCACAAGGTCGACAGCCGGGCGATCTATCGTCTGTCGAAGGGGGCCGACGCCAAGGAAGGTGTGCAAAGTTTCCTTGAAAAGCGGCCACCTGTCTTTCCGGCGAAGGTTTCTGCCGATATGCCCGATTTCTACCCGTGGTGGGGAGAGGAGCCCCCTTACGCATGAGCCAGGCAATCGACCAAGCTGCTACCGAACCGCCTCCCGGCGCTCGCGAACACTTGCTCGACACCGCCTCGGCAATCATGCGCGAGGGCGACATCGTCGATATCTCGCTCAGCGAACTGTCGCTCCGCTCGGGGCTCAATTCGGCCTTGGTGAAATACTACTTCGGCAACAAGGCCGGGCTGATGAAGGCCCTGCTCGACCGCGACATGGACGGGATCGTCCACGAGGTCGACGCGCTGATGGCCAAGGACATGGCACCCGACGTGCGGCTGCGGCGGCACGTTGGCGCGGTGGTCGATACCTATTTCAAGACGCCTTACCTTAACCGGCTGCTGATGCGGTTGGTGCGCGAAAGCGATGACGAGGAAGCCCACCGAATCGCCGATTCCTACCTGACCCCGCTCAGCCGCGCCTATGACCGGCTGATCGAAGACGGGGTCAAGCAGGGGCTGTTCCGCAATGTCGATCCGCAGCTGTTCTATTTCACCACCACTGGGGCCTGCGACCGGTTCTTCGCCTCACGGCTGGTGCTCAAGCATTGCTATGACACCGAGCTGCTGACCGAAGAGCTGCGCGACCGCTACCGCGATCACTGCATCGACTTCATTATGGCAGGCATCCTCGCCAAGTAATGGCCGATAGCTGGCATATCGGCGTGATTAGCGGGTCGGGGCTGGCCGCCGGACTGGCGCTCGATGGTGCGCAAGTGATCGAGGTGGCGAGCCCGTTCGGCCTGCCCTCCGCAGCGGTTACCAACGGCACTTTGGCCGGGGTGCGCTTTACCTTCCTGCCGCGTCACGGTGAAGGGCATGCGATCCCGCCGTCGCAGGTCAATTACCGCGCCAATATCGACGTGCTCAAGCGCTGCGGGGTCACCGACCTGATCGCATTGTCGGCGATCGGCTCGCTCAGTTCGGCGATGGCACCGGGCAGTTTCGTGGTGGTCGATCAGTTCATCGATCGCACGACCGCGCGCGAAGCCAGTTTTTTCGGGCCAGGGCTGGTCGCGCATGTCAGTCTGGCCGATCCGGTCTGCCCGCGGCTGCGTGCCGGACTGGTCGCCGCGGCACAAGGTGAGGAGGCGCAGGTCCATGATGGCGGCTGTTATGTTGCGATCGACGGGCCGCAGTTCTCGACCCGTGCCGAAAGCCGACTCTACCAGGCCTGGGGCGGCAACGTGATCGGGATGACCGGCATGCCCGAAGCGCGGCTCGCGCGTGAGGCGGAACTGCCTTATGCGATGCTCGGCATGGTCACCGATTACGACAGCTGGCGAGCGGATGACGCGGGGGTTGAGGCGAGCAATGTGTTGGAGGTGATGCACCGTAACGTCGCACTCGCGCGGCGGGTGATCGAGCGGTTCGCGGCCTCGCTGCCGGACACGCGCTCGTCCAGTCCGATCGACACGGCGCTGGACAATGCGGTCATGACCGCTCCTGCTGCGCGCGATCCAGTGCTGGTGGCAAAACTGCAGGCCGTGGCGGGGAGGGTGCTCACATGAGCGAAGTGGTGCTCTACGATTACTGGCGTTCATCCGCCGCCTACCGGGTGCGGATCGCGCTTAACCTCAAGGGTGTGGCCTATCGCAGTGTGCCGCTGGATCTGACCAAGGGCGATCAGTCGAGCGCGGATTACACCGCGCTCAATCCGCAAGGGCTGGTCCCGGCTCTGGCGATCGACGATTTGCTGCTGACCCAGAGCCTGGCGATCATCGATTACCTCGACGCCAATTACAAAGACCCGCCGATGGTTTCTTCAGTCCCTGCAGAACGGTCGCGCACCCTTGCCCAGGCGCTGCTGATCGCGGCGGATATCCACCCGATCAACAACCTGCGCGTGCTCAATTACCTACGCCATGAAATGGGACAGGGCGAGGACGCGATCAACGCGTGGTACCGGCACTGGATCAGCGAAGGCTTTGCCGCGCTCGAACAGCAAGCGCCTTCGAGCGGACTGTTCGGCGGGAGCAAGCCGAATATGGCCGATGTCTGCCTGGTCCCACAAATGGCCAATGCCCGGCGGTTCGACACGCCGCTCGATGATTTCCCCAAGCTGGTGGCGATCGATGCGGCCTTGCAGGTCATTCCCGCCTTTGCTGCAGCGGCCCCAGAGGCTGTCAAAAGTTGATCTGCGCCATTGCGCGTTACCCCCCTTGCCCTTAGCAAACTGGTTGCAAGAGGAACCACTTTGGCAAACCAGACCCGCCTCACCGATTTCCTGCCGTACCTGCTGTCGATCACGTCGAACGCGGTGAGCGACCGGATCGCCGACGAATACCGCGCACACTTTGGGCTCAAGATCCCCGAGTGGCGGGTCATGGCGGTCCTCGGCGACCAAGGCGCGGCGACCCAGCGCGCGCTGGTCGAGGCGACGCGGATGGACAAGGTGGCGGTCAATCGCGCCTGCAAGGTGCTAGAGGACCGCGGCCTGCTGACCAGGCAGCCCAACACTGCCGACGGACGCTCGCACCATCTCGACCTGACTGCGCCGGGGCAGGATGTTTACCTCGCAATTATGCCGCTCGCTCTGGAAATGGAGCGAAGGTTATTTTCTGCGCTGAGTGCGGCGGAATGTGAGCAGTTCAAAGATATGTTGCGGCGCATTCGCGCGCTCGCCGAAGATACAGGAACCCAGCTATGAAACTCGCCTCCATGCCCCACGGCCGCGACGGCCGGCTGGTGGTCGTCTCGTCCGATCTCGCCTGGTACGCCACCGCTGCGCACGTCGTGCGCACCCTGCAAGGCGCGCTCGACGACTGGGACCGGCATGAACCTGCACTACGCGCGCTGGCGACCGAGCTCGAACATGGTGCAATCCCGCGCGAGCGGTTCCACGAGCGTGAAGTCGCCGCGCCTTTGCCGCGGGCGTTCCAGTGGGCCGATGGCTCGGCTTACGTCAATCACGTCGAACTGGTCCGCCGTGCGCGCGGGGCTGAGCTCCCCGACAGCTTCTGGCACGATCCGCTGATGTACCAGGGCGGCAGCGACGATCTGCGCGGCGCGCGTGCTCCGATTACCTTGTCCGACGAGGCCTGGGGCTGCGACATGGAAGCCGAGATCTGTGTCGTGACCGGCGATATTGCCGTGGGTACCAGCGCGGCCGATGCGCTCGGGCAGGTCCGGCTGGTCGGGCTGGTCAACGATGTCTCGCTGCGCAACCTGATCCCGGGCGAACTCGCAAAGGGCTTTGGCTTCGTCCAGTCCAAACCGGCCACGCATTTCTCGCCGGTGTTTGTCACGCCCGATGAGCTCGGCCCGGCTTGGCAAGGCGGACGGCTGAGTGGCGTTCTTGCGGTCGACCTCAACGGCCAGCCATTTGGCCGCGCCGATGCGGGCGAGGAATGCACGTTCGATTTCGGCACGCTGCTGGCGCATCTCGCCAAGACCCGCCAAGTCGGCGCAGGTTCGATCATCGGCTCGGGCACTGTATCGAACCGCGACCCCGATGGCTCACCCGGTCGTCCGGTAGCAGCAGGCGGGCGCGGCTATTCGTGCATCGCTGAGCTGCGGATGGTCGAGACGATTGCCTCGGGCGAGGCAAGCACGCCGTTCCTGCGCTATGGCGACACGGTTCGGATCGAGATGCGCGACGGCGCCGGGCACAGCATCTTCGGCGCGATCGAGCAGGCAGTCGTGCAGGCCTGACAGCAAAACACCGGTCCGGGTTTCCCCGAACCGGCGCTTGCTTGCTCCCATAGCAGTATAATCAGTGTGGCTGTTGCCCCGGATGGTGGCTGAAGGCGTCGGCGATCGAGCAGGCCGCAGGGCCAAGAATGACGATGAACAGCACCGGCAGGATGAACAGGATCAGCGGCACGGTCATGATCGCAGGCAGGCGCGCGGCCTTTTCTTCGGCGCGCATCATCCGTTCGTTGCGGAATTCTGCCGAAAGCACGCGCAACGCCGAGGCGAGCGGGGTACCGTAGCGTTCGGTCTGAACCATGGTGGTGGTCACGCCCTTTACCGCGTCAAGGTTGACGCGGTAGGCTAGGTTTTCGAACGCTTGGCGCCGCTCGCTCAGGAACGCGAGTTCGATTGCGGTCAGCGCGAATTCGTCGCCCAATTCGGGATAGGCCCGGCCCAGTTCGCGCGCTACGCGGTTGAACGCGGCGTCGACGGTCAGACCGGCTTCGGCGCAGATCACCAGCAGGTCGAGCGCATCGGGCAAGCCTTTGCGGATCGCGTTGGTGCGTTTTGACATGAGATTGCCGATGTAGATTTCGGGACCCTTGTAAGCCATTCCGACGACCGTGGCGAAGGCAAACAGCTTCTTCATCCCGCCCCAGGTCGGGAAGTAGTTGAACCCGTAAATCACCAACGCGGCGATCCCGCCCAGCACAATCGGCAAGATCATGCGGGCGAAAATCACCGCGATGCCGAGTTCCTTCTTGCGGATCCCGGCCTGCGCCAGCTTCTGCTGAATCGCGACCAGCTGGCTTTGCTGCAACACCTTGAGGGTGGACAGCGTGTCCTTCATCTTGTCGGTGGTATCGGTGTTGCGGATCAGGCTGGCGCGCTTGCGCGAACCTTGCGTCATCAGCCCCGACTTGAGCTGGTCACGACGGTCGTTGAGCGCCTTGACCCGCTTTTGCATCGGGTCGCGGATCGTCACCGCGGTGTAGATCGCGAACATCACTGCAAGCACGGCCATGAACGCCAGGATCGTGCCGACCCAGATGACGTCGATGCCCAACAGTGTTGGTCCAGGCGGGGTCTTCAACATGATACTTGCTATCCCTCGCTCAGATTTCGAAGCTGACCATCTTGGCCATGATGAAGGCGCCCAGCGACATCCACACCGCGCCGCCCAGACCGATCATGATCAAGCGGTCGTCGGTAAAAAACCCGCCCAGATACTGGGGATTGATCCAGTAGATCATCCCGAACACGATGAACGGCAGCGACCCGACGATGTAGGCGGAAGCCTTGGATTCAGAGCTCATCGCCCGGATCTTGAGTTTCATCTGGGCACGTTTGCGCAGCACATCGGCCAGGTTGGAGAGCGTTTCGGCGAGGTTGCCGCCGGTCTCGCGCTGGATCGCCAAGGTAATGCAGAAGAAACTGAATTCGGGAGTATTGAGCCGGTCGGCGGTTTCCTGCAGCCCGTCTTCCATTGTCTTGCCAATCTTGATGCGCTCGGTGACTAGCTTGAATTCCTCGCCCACCGGACCGGGAACTTCGGTTGCAACCACGCCAAGTGTCTCGGTCACCGGCAAGCCTGAGCGCAGACCGCGCACCAAAAGCTCGATCGCGTCGGGAAACTTGGTGGTGAACTGGCCGTTGCGGCGCTTAATAAAGAAGTTGACCACCATGTGCGGCAGGCCGGCACCGACGAACAGCCCGACCCCGAGCGCGAGCATCGGCGCGCCGGTCTTGAGGAACAGCAAGATGGTGATGAACAGCCCGAGCCCGACCGAAGCATAAGCATACTGCGCCAAGGTCCAGTCCTTGCCGGTGCGGTGGAGCCGCATCGACAGCGCCGCGAGCCGCGATTCAGAGCCCGCCAGCTGGTGCAGCTTGGGCTTGCGCGCGGCCACTGCCTTTTTGAGCTGGGCCTCCATCTTGGCCGAAGTGCTGTCGCTGTGGCGATAGCGCAAAGCCTCGAGCCGGCGCGCGCTTTCCTTGGCTGCCGAGGGTCCCGACAGCGCCAGGTACCCCAGCACCATGAAGCTCATCATGCCCATGGCTATCAGCAGGAGCTGTAGAATGCCCATCTGCGTGTCACGCCTTCCCTGGCTTGGAGCGGTGCTGCATCAGCGGCACCGTCCGATTACGTCCTGCGTCAGGCTTCAGCCTCGACCGCAGCCTTGTCCTTCTTCGAGCTCGACAGCATGCCCTTGAGATCGAACTTGCCGAGCAGCGAGCCCTTGGGCTTGACCGCCAGGTCGATCGTTTCACCGTCACCCACGCCCATCACAGCCTTGGCGATGTCGCGGATCGCGGCGCCGGCCTTCGACGAGCGGTTGGCGTCGGCGAAGGTCTGGCCGAGCTTGGCCGCATTGGTCGCGGCCTTGATGTCGTAAGGCACGGTGAAGTTGATCTTGCGTTCGATCGAGGCTTCGAAATCGGCCTTGCTGATCTCGGCCAGTCCGGCCTGCACCTTGTTGGCGATGACGATCGGCTGGACGTGCGCGGCATTGGCCTTGAGCCACGACAGGATGCGGATCGCGTCGCGCGCCGAAGCGAGCGTCATTTCCGTCACCACCAGCACGACATTCACGTCGGCCAGCAGGTTGGGGAAATTGATCAGCATATTGCGCGGCAAGTCGATCACGGTCATTTCGAACGCCTGGCGGAACTCTTCCTCCAGCTGCACGAATGCGGCACCGTCGGTCATCAACGGCGAGCTCATCGGCGCTTCGGCCGAGAGGATCGCAAGGTGATCGTTGGCACGGATCATTGCGCGCTCGATGAACAAGCCGTCGATCCGGCCCGGGTTCTCGATCGCGTCGGTCAGGCCGCGGCCCGGCTCCAGATCGAGCGCCAGCGCGCCGGTGCCGAAGTGCACGTCGAGATCGAGCAGTGCGGTCGGGCTCTTCTCATCGGCGCTGAACAGCCAGGCGAGCGAAGTCGCGATGGTCGAAGCGCCGACCCCGCCGCGCGTGCCGATCACTGCGGTGGAGATGTGTTTCTTCGCCGCCGAGGGATCGTGCTGCTTGGGATTGGCGAACACCGCCTGGGCATTGACCAGCGAATCGCGGACCTGGCCCGGCGACAGCGGCTTGAGCAGGTAGTCGTGGATCCCGCTGGCGAGCAGATCGCGATAGAGCCGCACGTCGTTGACCTGACCCACCGCGATTACCACGGTGCCGGGCTCGCAGACTTCGGCCAGCGCGTTGATGTCGCTGAGCGGATCGCCGCTCTCCGACAGATCGACCATCAAGATGTTGGGGCTGGCCGAGATCGACAGCGACTGGACCGCATTGCGCAGCCCACCCTTGTTGCACTTCTCGGGCTGCCAGCCCATTTCGATCACGACCGGACGCAGCACGTCGAGCGCGGCATCGTCGCAAATGTAGGCCGCAAAAGCGTCGCGGTTGCCTTGTACGGCAGGTTTCCAAGGAGCATTCATGATCTTACTTCCCTCCCTGGGACGATTGTTCCTTCAGGCCCTTTTCGCCTGTCGGAGGGGTTGCGCGGTAGCTGTCGATCGCCTTGGTGCTGCTCATCACGACGGTTGAACCGTCGCTGCTGGCGCCGTGCACCAGGTGCGACGGATCGGCGACCATCGCGGCCATGTTCGAATTGACCGCGCAGCCGTAATTGGCGTTGGTCCCGTTACCCAGGTTAGTGTCCGAATTGTTCGACCAATCGGGGCAACCGGGAACGAACGCCGATGACCGGGTGACGACCACGCGGACCGTGCCCGGCCTGACATCGCCGGGGGTGACCGGGGCATCGCCGCCGACCAGCATCCCGTACCGTCCGGCCACCGCTTCGACCGAGGCGCGGTTAGCCACGCTTTTCATCGGATCGTCGATATAGATGCGGTCGCCGTACTTGAGGTCCATCGCCTCGAACCAGCCCGACAGGCGGCGCTGTTCGGGCACCGACATGCCGCCAGGACCCGATGCAACGTCGAGCGTGTAGTTGCTCGTCGTCACGACCGCCTGGTGCGTGCTTTCAAGGCTGCGGTTGCTGGGCATCCCGCCGCAAGCGCTGAGCCCGAGAGCGAGGCCGAGGGTGAGGGCGCCAGTGAGCGCTTTGCGAGTGATGTTAGTGCGCATGTTCGTCACCTCTCAGTTCAGGCTGAAGCCGGGGCCGACATCCTTGCTGTCGCCGCCCTTCTTCTTTTTCTTGGAATCCTTGTCGGCGCTGCTGGCAGTCTGCGGACCGGGCGCACGCGCCGGGGCATCGAGTTCGCCAACTTGCGGCCCGTTCGGGTTCTGCTGCGGCGCCGAGGTCGGATGCGGTCGAACCGCGCCGGACTTGCCGTCGGTCTGCATGTTGCCGAACACCTGCTGCCCCACATTGGCGGATTTGTATCCGTCGGTCGGCAGCTTGATGTCGTTCGCGTTGACCGGGTTGACCAGGTACGGCGTGACCACGATCACCAGTTCGGTTTCACCCTTTTGGAAGTGGGTTGAGCGGAACAGCGATCCCAGGATCGGCAGGTCGCCTGCGCCGGGCATTTTCTTGACCGTGCTCTGGGCCGAGTTGCTCATCAGCCCAGCGATCATGAAGCTCTGGCCCGAGCCCAGCTCGACCGTTGTCTCCGCACGGCGCACGGTCAATGCCGGCACCTGGAAGCCGCTGATCGTGATCGCGCCCTGGCTCGACAGTTCAGACACTTCGGGGCGGACGCGCATCGAAATGCGGCCGTTCGAGAGAACCGTCGGGGTGTATGACAGGCTGACCCCGAAACGCTTGTATTCGATCGAGGTGGTGCCCAGGCCCTGACTGATCGGGATCGGATATTCGCCGCCCGCAAGGAAGTCGGCGGTTTCGCCCGACAGTGCAGTCAGGTTGGGTTCCGACAAGGTCGAGACCAGACCTACCGATTCGCCAAGATCCAGCGCACCGAGCAAATCGAGCCCGGCCAGCTTTCCAGCAAAACCCAGCGTGGTGCCAACCGCGGTCGATGCGATGTCGGTGCCGTTCACTGCAACAAATTTGCCGGGATTGTTTATGTCGGGAATATATACTGATGGCTTGTTGCCGACGCCCGTGGCGCTGCCGGGACGGAATGTCGTTCCAGTCGCGCGGCCTTGGCCAATGCCGAACTGGAAGCCGCTGCTGCCGTCGATGCTGGTCAGGTTGGTGCCGATATCGCGGATCAGCGAACGGCTAACCTCGGCGAACTTGACGTGCAGGTTGACCTGCAGCGGGGTCGCCATTTTGAGCCGGGTGATGACATTGGCGTCCTTCCCGACGAAGGCCTGAACCAGGCGCTGCGCTTCTGCCGCATCTTCCGGCGCAGCAACGGTGCCGGTCAGCAGGAAGGTGTTGGTGCCCATCGTCGAAACCGAAATCTTGGCATCGGGCATCGCCATGTGCAGCATCTGGTCGACGCTATCGATGTTCGAGCCGACGCGGACATTGGCAGACCAGATCACATCGCCGGCAGCGTTGCTGGCATAGATCGTGGTTTCACCGCCAGCCTTGCCGAAGACATAGAGCTGATGGCCCGACTTGACCTGGACATCGGCAACCGCTTCGTTGGCCACGAACACGTCGGCCATGGTCCCGGCGACGGTGACCAGCTGGCCGCGTCCGATCGAGAGTACCAGATCGTTGGCCGGGCGGCTGACCCCTTGGGCCTGCGCTGCCGAGTTCGAGATCAGGGCCAGCGGTGCAACCGCACAGGCGGCCGACAGCAGGGTAATGGCAAGGCGTTTCATCGCAGGGCCTTTCTTCGCACCGGAACGGGCGGGATGAGCAAGGGTGTGCATGTCAGTTCCCTCCAACCGGTTCGGCGGTGGTGGTCTTGCCGCGGGTCACGCGGACTACAGCCGATGACTTGTAGCTGATCGCGGGGCCGCTGCTGCGGGGGGCAACGGCAGGCGGCATCCCGGCTCGGTTGCCCATCATGTTGGCATAATTCGAGGCGATCACCTGTGCCGTGCGTTCAGGGCTGGGCGCGGTGCGACGCTGGAAGCGTGATACATCGCCGCCGGTGACGAAGGTGGTGCCTCCGTCGATCGGACGGTTGGCTGCATCGGCCATGAACTTTTGTTCCTGGTCTTTGGTCGCACCGGCCGGGATCTTGAGCGTGCCATTGGCAATGGCCTGGTCGAGCTCGCTCTGATTGTCCGCAAGGCTGCGCAGCGCCAGGCTGAGCGTACCGACGGTTTGTGCCACCTGGATTTTCTCGGCCATCTTGGGCGTGACTTCCAGGGTCACAGTTTGGAAAGCCCGGACCACGGTCTTGCCTTCTTCAACCGTCGTTTCGGTCGATTGATCGGTGGCGAGCACGCGGACGTTGCGGAGGAAAGTCTCGGTCGCCTTAAGCGGCTGGCCGGTATCCTGCGCCGGAACGGTCTGGGTCAGCAGCAGGTCGACATGGTCGCCCGGGAAGACGAAACCGCCGACACCGGTCTTGGCCGACACCGGGATGGTCACGGCGCGCATGCCGGCACCCAGTGCGGCGGCGAGGAAGCCGCGGTCACCCGGAGCGACGAGGCCGCCTTGCGTAACCGGCTGCCCGGCCGTGATCGGATAGCGCACCACGGTTCCGAGCAGCTTGTTCATGTCGGCCTCGCCGTCGATGAAGTAAGCGTCCTGGACCATTTCCTTGGGCCAGAGCTGGAAGGCGACCGAGTCCGCGGTAATGATGGTGCCCACCGGCAAGGCGCGCTGGGCGACCAGCACCTTGGGACCCTTGGGGACCTGTGAGGCGGCATCTGCCTTGGGGGCGCTGGCCCCGATGAACAGGCTCCGAGCGGCCATGGCGGTTCCGATCGCAATGACCAGCGCGCCAAGCAGCAGCATCAGCTTCTTTTTATCCATGGCTAAACAAGCCCCCTAGAAAATCCCGAACTACGTATGTGCTTAATCGGGCAAACTGGTTAAAATCCGGTTCACCCCGCCCCGCCCGACAGGGCGGCACCGGAGAAAGCGGGAACGAATTGAGCGGCCAGCACCCACAAGGCAGCGCTGGAAATCGCCACACCATATGGAACGGCGAGCTTGTCGCGGCGGCGGCGCATGACGTGCCAGGCGCCAAGCGCGAGGGTCAGTACCCCGCCGATCAGCGACATGCCGATCAACAGGCGGACGAACCACAGCGGCTGGATCCACAACGCGAGCACGGTCAGGAGCTTGACGTCGCCGCCGCCCATCGCGCGCATCGCAAACAGCACCGCAAGAATGATCAGGGTTAGCGCGGCCACACCGATCTGCCACGCCACGTCGGGCCACAGGCTTAGCCCGCTCGCCCACCAATAGAGCGGAGCTCCGGCAGCGATGGCGGCGTTAAGCCAGTTATCGATCTGGCGGCGGCGAATATCGGTGAACGCGGCGAACAGCAGCGCGATTGCCAATGCACCCAGCAATAGGTAACGAAACTCGAAGTCCGGCATTGTCGCCCCCCAGTCGCTGACCAGCTCCCTGAGGGCGTGTGTAAAGTGCAGGGCTTACCAAAAAGTAACCAGTGCCAAGAGGCTCAAATTAGCCAAATGAATTTAGCAGCCGAGCCTGTTGTGTCCCGCCGCGCAATTCCCGACGGCGTGCGTGAGAGCCGCTGGCAGGCTGCGGACGGCTGGTCGATCCGGCGGATCGATTGGCCCGCGCCGGCAGGCGCTGCCAAAGGCTCGATCCTGTTCCTGCCCGGACGCGGCGACTTTTACGAAAAGTATCTGGAAACGCTGGGCCACTTGGCGGCCGAAGGCTGGCAAGTGACTGCGAGCGATTGGCGCGGGCAAGCCGGATCGGGGCGGCTTGGGACCGATGCGGTGACCGGGCATATCGACGACTTTGCCACCTGGGTAGAAGACCTCGCGCACTTGTGGCGTAAATGGACCGCCGAGACGCCGGGGCCGCACGTGCTCGCCGGGCACTCGATGGGCGGACATCTGGCGATGCGCGCGGTAGCCGAAGGCCAGGTCGATCCTGCCGGTCTGATCCTGTCCGCGCCGATGTTGGGCTTCACTTCGAGCGTGCTGCCCGATGCGGTGATGCATTTCGCTGCCAAAGCCATGAAGGCGCTCGGCGATCCGCGCCGTCCCGCGTGGAAGTGGAGCGAAAAGCCCGGGGCGCTTCCCGCCGCGCGGGCGCATCTGCTGACACACGATCCTGATCGCTATGCCGACGAAATCTGGTGGCGCGAACATCGCCCCGAACTGGTGATGGGGCCAGGAAGCTGGGGCTGGGTCGAGCGCGGCTATGCCTCGATGCGGCTGATGGCCACGCCGGGCATGCTCGAAAAGGTGCGCGTGCCGGTGCTGATGTTTGGCACCGACACCGACAAGCTGGTGGCGTGGAAGGCGATTGCCAAAGCTGCCACCCGGCTCGGCGATTGCGAGCTGGTGCATTTCGGCGTGGAGGCACATCACGAAATCCTGCGCGAAAGCGACCCCGCGCGGGACCGTGCGCTGGCAGCCTGCGATGCCTTCCTCTCGCGGATCGCGGCGGGCTGAGCGGCAGTGTACGATTTTGCGATTGTCGGGGCAGGGATCGCCGGAGCTTCGCTCGCCGCTGGTCTCGCGCCGCATGGCCGCGTGCTGACGCTGGAGGCAGAGGACCGCGCGGGTTATCACTCCACCGGGCGGTCTGCCGCATTCTGGACCGAGAGCTATGGCGGGCCGCTGGTGCAGCCGCTGACGACTGCCTCATTTACTTTCCTTGAAGAGCACGGATTGCTCGCCGATCGCGGCGGACTGACCTTGGCGCGCGCCAGCGAAGCGGACGCGTTGGCAGAATTTGCACGCACCTTTGAGGCTTTGGGGGTGCGGGTCGACCAGCTGGACCGGGCCGATCTCGAAGCCCGGCTGCCCGGGCTCAAGCCCGAATGGACCTGCGGGGCCTACGAGCCCGATTGCCGGGATATCGACGTGGCCGGGCTGCACCAGCTGTATCTGGCGCAGGCTCGGCAAGGCGGTGCCGAACTTTGGCTGCGTGCCGAACTGGCCCGCGCCGAGCGGCAGGGCGAAGGCTGGCAATTGACCATGGCTGACGGCCGAACTGCCTCTGCGAAGGTCTTGATAAATGCCGCCGGAGCCTGGGCCGATCCAGTCGCACAACGTTCAGGTCTAACTCCGCTCGGCATCGCAC
>JARXKR010000033.1:0-2388 GCA_030271565.1 Pseudomonadota bacterium | reverse complement strand
TATTTCAAGCCCGAAAGCGGCAAGCTGTGGCTCAGCCCTCACGATGAAGTGCCCAGCCCGCCGTGCGACGCCGCGCCTGAAGAAATCGACGTGGCCGTGGCAATCGACCGCTTCGAGCACGTGACCGATTGGCCGATTGCCGCGCTTGAGCACAAGTGGGCCGGACTGCGCAGTTTCGCGCCCGATCGCCTGCCGGTTTACGGGTTCGACCCGTCAGAACGGCGTTTTTTCTGGTTTGCCGGGCAGGGCGGGTTCGGCATCCAGACTGCTCCGGCTGCTGCCGACCTCGCGTTGCGGCTCCTGCTGGGTCAGCCCGACGGAGCGATCGACCCGGCGCCATACGCTCCCGTCCGACTGCGTTAGACCGCGGTCAGCGCCGCATCGCTGGCCAGCTTGTCGGCGCGCTCGTTCTCGGGATGGCCCGCGTGGCCCTTGACCCAGTGCCAGCTGACCTTGTGCTCGCGCTTGGCCTCAAGCAGCGCATGCCACAGATCGACATTGAGCACCGGCTTTTTGGCCGCGTTCTTCCAGCCGTTTTTCTGCCAGCCGAAGATCCACTTGGTGATCCCGTCGATCACATAGCGGCTATCTGTATGCAGCGCGACTTCGCACGGGTTCTTGAGGGCGCGCAAAGCCTCGATCACCGCGGTCAGTTCCATCCGGTTGTTGGTGGTATCGGGCGCGCTTCCGGCGAGCTCCTTCTCGTTGCTGCCCATGCGCAAGACCGCGCCCCAGCCGCCCGGGCCGGGGTTACCCTTGCAGGCCCCGTCGGTATAAATTTCCACTTGTTTCATGGGTTCTCGAACAGTCCTGCATTGGCCGGATCGGCATAGAAGCTGAGGCGCCGGGCGAAGGCTAGCGGGTCTTTGCGAACCACCAGCGCGTCTGCCGGGGTGTTGAGCCAGTCGTAAGCCCGGCTCAGGGTAAAGCGCAGCGCCGCGCCGCGCGCCAGCACCGGCAGGGCGGCGCGCTCCGCTTCGCTCAGCGGGCGCACCGCTTCGTACCCAGCGAGCAGCGCCGCCGACAGCTCGGACGAAAAATTGCGACCCTCGTTATCGAAGCACCACGCCGCATGCGTGACTGCTACATCGTAGGCGATCAGGTCGGTGCAGGCGAAGTAGAAGTCGATCAACCCAGTGACCGAGCTGCCCAACATCAACACATTATCGGTGAACAGATCGGCGTGGATCACCCCGCGCGGAAGGTTTTGCGGCCATTGATCGGCGAGCAGCGGCAATTCGTGGGCGACCAGATCGGCGAGCTGTGGGTTGATCGAGCGTAAGCCCTCGGGTCCGCATTCGGCCGCGAGCCGCTGCCATTCGGCGAGGTCCATCCCGTTCGCGCGCGCGCCGTCGAAATCAGCTGACGCGAGATGTAGCTGCGCCAACGCTCCGCCGACCGCGCGGGCTTGAGCGGCGGTCGGAACACTCACAGAAACGCCAGGCAGGAACTCGATCAGCGCTACCGCCTTGTCACCGATCATCCGGTAGAGCGCGCCCGCGCGGTCATGGATCGTGCGTGGTACCGCGCAGCCCTTGGCCGCGAGATGATCAAGCAGTGAGAGGAAAAACGGCAAGTCCTCCACTTCGATGCGGTATTCGTACATCGTCAGGATGAAGCGCGATCCAGCGCCATCCTTGCCGCTTGTCTCGATCAGCCAGTTGCTGTTCGACACCCCCTCGGCGATGCCCTTGGCCATGCGCAGTTCGCCCACATCGAACTCGGCGATGAGCTCGCCCAGCGCTTCGGCGCCCAATTGGGTATAAACCGCCATCAGTCGGTCAGCTGGCGCGGGAGCTTGAAAATCATCTTTTCTTCGGCCGTGATCACCTGCTCGACCGTAACCTCGCGGAACCGACCGATCCGGGCGATCACTTCCTGGATCAGCTCTTCGGGCGCTGAAGCCCCGGCGGTCAGCCCGAGCACGTCGACGCCCTCCAGCCAAGCCGCCTCAATCTCATCACCGCGCTGGACCAGCCGCGCCTGCGCCCCGCAGCGCTCGGCCACTTCCACCAGCCGCACCGAGTTGGAGCTGTTGGGGGCACCGATCACCAGCACCAGCTGGCATTCGGGCGCGATCACCTTGACCGCAGCCTGGCGGTTCGAGGTCGCATAGCAGATGTCCTCGGCCTTGGGCCCGACGATCTGCGGGAACCGCACGCGCAGTGCGGTGACTATTTCGGCAGTGTCGTCGACCGACAGCGTGGTCTGGGTGAGGAAAGCGAGCGGCGCATCGGCGGCGAAATCGAGCTGCGCGACATCGCTCACCCGCTCGACCAGCGTGATCGTGCCTTCGGGGACCTGGCCCAGCGTGCCGATTACCTCGGGATGGCCCTTGTGGCCGATGAACACGATGTGCCGTCCCGCTTCGATCTGCCGTTCGGCCTG
>JARXKR010000032.1:7733-16400 GCA_030271565.1 Pseudomonadota bacterium | reverse complement strand
TCTTGCGATACTGGTACCTAAAACCAGCGCGTCTACCAATTCCGCCACGCCCGCGGCCCGACGAAGTGTTGAATCAAGGCGTGGCCCTTAGTGGCCGCTGGGCCAAAGGGCAAGCAGGGAAGCTGGGACTCAGCGCAAGCCGAGACCGACTGCCAGCCTGACCAGCCAATTGCCGTGCGAATCGGGCGACGGCGGCGGCGCAGCGACGGTGCAATCGAGGCAATAGGCCTGCGCCCCTTGCACGCTGCCCAGCCGCAGCAGTCCGGCGGCGGCGCGCGCCAGGCTGTCTTGCTGGCGCAGTGCCATCAGCCCGGCCAGATCGCGGCCTTGCGAGCCGCTGTCGGCATCGTCATCGTCGCTGCCGAACAGCTTTTCGAGCAGCCCGCCAAAGCCCTTGGGCTCGGTCCCGTAGTACTTGGCATGCCACTTCTCGAGCTTGGCCGCGCTGGCCGCGTATTTGAGCGCTTCGGGCAGTCCGCCGAATTCATCGACCAGGCCCTTTTGCCGCGCGGTCCCGCCGTCCCACACCCGGCCCTGCGCCATGGCATCGACCTCTTCGGGGGACTTGCCGCGCGATTTGCCGACCAGGCCGATGAACCGGGCATAGCCTTGCTCGATATTGGCCTGGAGCAGCTTCTCGACTTCGGGTGAAAGCCCGCCGATCAGGTCGGGCTGGCCCGACAGCGGCGTGGTCCGCACTCCGTCGCTGTTCACCCCATAGCGCGCCAGCGTATCCTCGAAGCTCGGCATCACTGCAAAGATCCCGATCGAGCCGGTGACCGTGCCCGGTTCGGCAAAGATGCGCTGCGCCGGGGTCGAGACCCAGTAACCGCCGCTCGCGGCGAGGTTGGCCATCGAGACCACCACCGGGCGGCCCTTGGCCTTGAACCGGTTGAGCGCGCCGCGGATCTGTTCGGAGGCAAGCACCGAGCCGCCGGGCGAATCGACCCGCAGCACCAGTGCCTTGGCATCGTCGGCGTTGGCCTGATCGATCAGCTTGGCGATGCGGTCACCGCCGGCGGTGCCGGGTCCGGCCTTGCCGTCGACGATCTCACCAGCGACTGTGACCACCGCAATAGCCTTGCCACCATCGTCCAGCGGATGGGCGGCGAGCAGCGCATCGGGCTTGCTGTAGGCATAGCTGCCCGGCTTGTCCTTGTTCTCACCTGCGCCGGCCAGCGCCTTGACGCGTTCGCCAAAAGCCACGTTGTCGCCGACCTTGTCGATCAGCCCGGCGTCGAGCGCGGCCCGTGCGCCATCGCCCTTGGCCGCAGTGAACCAGGCGACCGGGTCCTTGGTGATGCGCTCGATCTGCGCCTTGGGCCGCGCCCGGGCGACATTGGCCTTCCAGTCTTCCCACATCGCCGCATAAAGCGCGGTGCGCGCTTCCTTCGACGGAGCCGAGGCATCGTTACGCTCGTAAGGCTCGACGAAATCCTTGAAGGTCCCGACCTTGAACACGTGGATCTTGATCCCGTAATCCTTCAGCAGCTTGCCGTAATACGGCATCGTTCCGCCCGGCCCCATCACGAAGGCCCCGCCCATCGGATGCGCCCAAACCTCGCTGGCATGCGCGGCGAGCATCACCCCGTCGTCAATATAGGCGGTCGCGTAAGTCAGCACCGGCTTCTTGGCGGCGCGGACCTGGTCCATCGCCGCGCCGATCTCTTCCATGTGGACCAGCCCGCCACCGGTGAACTTCGACAGGTCGAGCACCACCACCTTGATGTGATCGTCGCTAGCCGCGAGCTGGAGCGCGCGCACCAAATCGCGCACCCGGTACTGCTTGAGCGGTGCCTCGACCCCGACCAGCAGCTTGAGCGGATCCTGGTCCGACGGTTCCTCGACCACTGAACCGTCGAGCTTGAGCAGCAGCGCCCCGTCCTTGAGCGATGCCGAACTTGGCCGCGCGGTGAGCACACCGTACAGCCCGGCGAAGAACAGCAGGAGCAGCAACAGCACCAGTCCGTCCTTGATCGCGACGAGCAGATGCCAGACCTTGCGGGCGAATTGCATGCGGGTGTCCTGTCCAATGGCTTTCATCGGGCCATAAGCAGCGCTGCGCACAAATGCCAGCGCGGGTTCGACCAACCGCCGACGTGGCCTTTCCGACTGCGTGCTTGCCGCAAGGCCTCGTCGTCGCTAAGGCACCGACTTTAATGACATCGCCAGACACGCTTCGCACGGACCGCTACCCAGCTGGCTCCGCAGCTTTCCCGCACCGCGACCTCGTCGCCCTCGCCGGGCTTGCCCCGTGGGAGCTGTTGTTCCTGATGGACGAGGCCGAGCAATGGGTCACTTTGGGGCGGTCGTCGCACAAGCGCGACGAGCGGCTCGCGGGGCTGACAATCATCAACGCTTTCTTCGAAAACAGCACCCGCACGCTGCTCTCGTTCGAACTCGCGGGCAAGCGGCTCGGTGCCGATGTGGTCAATATGCAGGTCGCGCAAAGCTCTGTAAAAAAAGGTGAAACGCTGATCGATACGGCGATGACGCTGAACGCGATGCATGCCGATGCGATCGTCATCCGCCACCAGAGTTCTGGCGCGGTCCAGCTGATCGCCGATAAGGTCGATTGTCCGGTGCTCAACGCCGGCGACGGCCAGCACGAACACCCGACGCAAGGCCTGCTCGATGCCTTGACCATCCGTTCGGCCCTGAGAACAAAGGGAATGGGGGGCGAGATCGCCGGGCTGATCGTGGTGATCTGCGGCGATATCCTGCACAGCCGGGTCGCGCGCTCGAATATCCATTGCCTGACCACGCTCGGCGCGCAGGTCCGGGTCTGCGCCCCTCCTGCGCTGATGCCCTCTGGGATTGAGCAAATGAAGGTCACGCCTTATCACGATTTCGATGCGGCGCTGGACGGCGCGGACGTGGTGATGATGCTGCGGCTGCAGCAGGAACGGATGTCGGGCCAGTTCATCCCGTCCCCCCGCGAATATCGCCATCTTTACGGGCTGACGCTCGAGCGGCTGGCCCGGGCCAAGCCCGATGCGCTGGTCATGCACCCCGGGCCGATGAACCGCGGGGTCGAGATCGACAGCAACGTCGCCGACTTGCCCGGGCGCTCAGTGATCAACCGCCAGGTCGAGATGGGGGTCGCGATCCGCATGGCCTGCCTTGACGTGCTGACCCGCAAGGCGCGCGGTGTGGAGGGTTGGGCATGAGCACCGTCGCCCCGCTTACCATAACAGGCGGCCGACTGGTCTTGCCCGCAGGCGAGCCACAAACCGGCGGAATTCGCTGCGAGGCTGGCCGGATCGTCGCGCTGGGTGAAGTTACGGCGCAGCCCGGTGACACGGTAATCGATGCCAAGGGCCTGCTGATCGCGCCGGGGCTGGTCGATCTGGGCGTGTTCGCGATCGACAAGGCGGCGTTTCACTTTGGCGGGATTACGCGCGCGGCGCTGATGCCCGATCAGAACCCACCGCTCGATCACCCGGCGCGGGTGCGGTTTGCGGCGTTGTCGGGCAAGCCGGACTTGTGGGTCCACCCGCTCGCCGCCGCGACGCGCGGGCTCGAGGGCAGCGAACTGGCCGAACTCGCACTGATGCGCGATGCTGGGGCCAGGGCGGTCGCGACCGGGCGGCGCTGGATCGGCGATTCGGGGACGATGCACCGGCTGCTGTCGTATTGCGCAATGCTCGGGCTGAGCGTGATCACTCATGCCGAGGATGCTGGCCTGACCGGCGCTGCAGTGGCGACTGCGGGCGAAATGGCGACGCGCTATGGGCTGCCTGCTGCACCCGCCGAAGCCGAGGCACTCGCGGTGGCGCGCGACATCGCCTTGGCCGAGCTGACCGGCGCACGGCTGCATTTCCGCCAGATCACCACCCGCGCTGCCTGCGATCTGGTGCGCGCGGCCAAAGCGCGCGGCGCGATGGTCAGCGCGGGTGTCACCCCGGCGCATTTCATGCTTTCGGACACCGCAATTGGCGATTTCCGCACCTTTACCCGGCTTTCCCCGCCGCTGCGTAGCGAAACCGACCGTCAGGCGGTGCTGGCAGCGCTGGCCGATGGGACCATCGACGTCGTCTCGTCCGGCCACGATCCGCGCGGACCCGAGGACAAGCGCCTGCCGTTCGCCGATGCCGAACCGGGGATGGCCGGGGCCGAGACTTTGCTCGCGCTGACCCTGGGGCTGGTGCGTGACGAGGTCATCGATCTCGCCCGTGCCTTCAAACTGCTCGCCGCCAATCCCGCCGATTTGCTGGGCGTGGCTGCGGGTGCGCTGGAAGTGGGGCGCGAGGCGGATATTGCCCTGATCGACCCGGCCAAACCGTGGATCGTCGATTCGGACAAGATGGCCGCCAGCGCGGGCAACACCCCGTTCGACAAGCAAGGGGTCGAAGGCCGGGTCATCGCGCTGTTCAAGGGCGGCAGCGCAGTCGGTTGATTTTCCGGCTGACGCCGGTGCGGAAAACCCATCCGGGTTTTCCTGACAACACCGGCCCGCTCCCCCTGCCCGACCACCCCATAGGGTACCATGAACGGGCGGTCGGGCAGGGGGAGCGGGCTGGTGTTGCCAAGCTATTTGCGGATGCAAATAGCGCACCCAAACCATTACGAGAAACCCCCTCCCGCCGAAGCGGAAGGGGGCTGCGTTCCCGTTATTGTCTTTTAGAAATCAGTGGCGGCGGGCGTTGGCCGGGCCGACTGCGGCGACCGGCTTCATCGCTACCTGGACCTTGGGCTTGACCGCAGCCTTGGCCATGGCCGGCGCATTGGCGGGGCGGCCCAGCAGCGAGCGGCTGGCGGCGTAAGCGAAGCATACCCCGCCACGGTTCTTGACCGCCGAGCACAGGCCATTGGCCCCGCGTCCGTCGAGGCCCGCAGCGGCGACACGCCAGAAGTGTTTGCCCTTCACGGTCGCCTGGGTGATCGCCATCTTGAAATTGCGGAGTTCCGGGTTGCGCGAGGCATAGTGGCCCCAGGCGCGGCGTGCGCCCTGCTCGCTGGCGAACGAACCAAGCTGGACCATATGCGTCGAACCGCGGCCCGAGACTTTTGCCAGCGCATGGCGCGGGCGCAGGCCCGGGCGATGGGCAATCGTCCTGGGCCGGGCGGCAATTGCCATCCGCGCAGCGGCCGGCGGGGTCATTGCTTCGGGTCCGCTCTGCGGCAGCGGCTGCACCACCGGGGTGGAATTGAACGCCTGGCTGAACGCTTCAGGAGTCTGTTCGGCGACGGCCGGAGCCGCGACCGGGGCGGGCGCATCGATTGGCGCGTACTGCGCCAGGTTCGCCGCCGGAGCATCGGCAGCGGGAAGTTCACCCGCAGCAGCGACCACCGGAGCGTCGGTCTTGGCCGCGGCACCTTCGGCCGCGAGCTGTTCCTGATCACCGCTGGCGTTGAGCGCGAGTGCAGCAGGTTGACCGCCATCGGCCACCATCGGCACGTGCAGCAGCGAAGCAACGCGCAGCTTCGAGTCTTCGGGGCGCGACTGCATCACCCAGCCGCTGATCCGGCCATCGAGCTGTTCGGGCGGAATGTCCTGCGAGGCCATCAGCCGCGCTTCGCGCCAGCGCCCGTCGAGCGCAAAGGCATAGGCAAGATTCTGACGCACCTTGGGCGAATTGTCCCCGCCGCGCAGCGCGTCCGACAGGATTGCGACGCCGCGGCCGCTGTCACCGGCGAGCGCATAGGCGAGCCCGAGGTCGGCCGCCGGAATGGCATCGCGCCAGTCGTTGAGGATCGCCACGGCTTCACCCTTGCGGCCCGCGCCGACATCGGACAGCGCCAGCGACAGCGCGGTCCGGCTCGAATTGTCGCCCAGCTTCATCGCATCGTTGAAAGTGGTCGCGGCGCTCTCGAACCGGCCGGACCGCAAGTAGGCCTGCCCGAGAATGGCCCGGTACGAGGCGTTCTTCGGATTGGCAGCGACCAGTCCTTCGGCAAGACCGATCGCCTTGGCGGTGTCGCCCTTGCTCAGCGCCTTCTGCGCTTCGGCAGCAGCCTTGTCGGTGCTCGACTTGGCCACCGCGCCCGAGCTGAACCCGGCGCCCGCAGCCATGGCGAGCGCGATTGCCCCGGCGAGGCCGAGCGGCAGGATCGAACGACGAAAGTTGCTGGTCTGCATGGGAGTGGTCCCTTCCTCGAAAAATTTCATGTGCGGCTCTTCGCCACTTGTGCGGCGAGCTGGGCAATGTCGGGTTGTTCGGCGAGCAGCCGGTCGAGCGCCTCGATCATCAGCTGCTGCGCGCTGCGACCCTTGACGGTGCAGGCGAGCCGCAGTTGCAGGTGACGGTCGGCATCGAGCCGCAGGGTAAAGGCGGCGCGGCGACCCTCGGCGAGCGCCGAGCGGCGTTCGGCGCCAAGATCGCGCGACAGCTTGCGCTGCTGGCGGACAACTTCGGGAAGCTGGCTGCGGCTGGCCGCATCGATCGAGACAACCTGACCGTAGTCGTCGGCCCCGTTGTCATGGCCCATGTCGTTCCAGCCCAGGTCTTCGTGTGCAAAGTCTTCGTGCCCAAACGCCTCGTGGCTCACCGCGAGCGCGCTGGCTTGCGGGCGCATCGCCGGCTTGGCCCCGCCTTTGCGCGCGAGCAGCCGCGGGGTCAGCGAAGCGATCGGCCGGTGA
Organism: Pseudomonadota bacterium; assembly: GCA_030271565.1. Lineage (GTDB taxonomy): Bacteria > Pseudomonadota > Alphaproteobacteria > Sphingomonadales > Sphingomonadaceae > Novosphingobium. The sequence goes on along the minus strand of JARXKR010000032.1, from coordinate 9,817 downwards.
TCGGAAGTTTTGTGATCGGACATGCCGGGCCGCCTCCGCTTACGAGCCGGCCACGCGGCGGCCGAAGCCGCCGGCCGGGCGGTGCATGCCCTGCACGCTCGATACAGCAGTCGGCGCCGCGAACACGGTGCGGCGGAAATTCTTTTCGAGCCGGTCGGAAATGTAGTTCCACAGCGCGGTCACTTCGGCCGAGCTGCGTCCGTTGGGATCGACTTCCATCACGGTGCGGCCATCGATCATCGAGGCCGCGAAGTCGGTGCGGTGATGCAGCGTGATCGGGGCGACGGTACCGTGCTGCGACAAAGCAACTGCAGCTTCCGAAGTGATCTTGGCCTTGGGGGTGGCAGCATTGACCACGAAGATCAGCGGCTTGCCGGCGCGTTCGCACAGATCGACGGTGGCGCCGACGGCGCGCAGATCGTGCGGGCTCGGGCGGGTCGGGACGACAATCAGCTCGGCCACATTGATAACCGACTGGATCGCCATGGTAATCGCGGGAGGAGTGTCGATCACCGCAAGGCGGAAGCCCTGCTGGCGCAATACCGCAAGATCGGCGGCGAGCCGCGCGACGGTGGTCTGGGCAAAGGCCGGGAATTCCGCCTCGCGCTCGTTCCACCAATCGGCCAGCGAACCTTGCGGATCGATGTCGATCAGCACGACGGGGCCCGCGCCAGCGCGCTGCGCCTGCACGGCGAGATGCCCGGACAAAGTTGTCTTGCCCGATCCACCTTTTTGCGATGCCAAAGCCAGTACCCGCAAAGTCTATCCCCTAAGAAAATGCCGCAAGCCCAAAAAGACTTGCCGTGGGGGATCGCAGAACGTTCCTAATTTTGAGTTAACGCGGAAGGAGGAAGCGCGGGCTGCTGCGGCGCTAACCGCACATAAACCCTTTGCTAAGAGGGCGTTTACTATGTCAGTTAGCGACAATACGAGGCGGTGGGCTGGCATGCCGGGGGCAGACCCGGACCCAAAGGTAAACCGCCGCCAGGGAACGGGAAATAATCGATGGGCCGCAAACTTTTATTCACCGCGCTCGCGCTCGGGGCCGGATTGGTCGCCAGCCAGCCCGCGCTCGCCGATACCAAGGCCGGGGTCGATGCCTGGACCCGCGGCGATTTCGCCGCTGCGGTCAAGCAATGGCAGGTCCAGGCCGCCAAGGGTGACGGCGATGCGATCTTCAACCTCGGCCAGGCCTACCGGCTGGGCAAGGGCGTGCCGCAAGACCTGACCAAAGCCGAGCAGTTGTTCGGTCAGGCCGCCGCAATGGGGCATCTGCAAGCAGCCGACAATTACGGCCTGCTGCTGTTCCAGCGCGGCGAGCGGGCCAAGGCGCTGCCCTATTTGCGCGCCGCCGCCGATCGCGGCGATCCACGCGCGCAGTACCTGATCGGCATCGCCCACTTCAACGGCGATCTGGTGCCCAAGGATTGGGTCCGCGCCTATGCCTTGGTCACGCTGGCGCAGCAGCAGGGCCTGCCGCAGGCCTCCGGCGCACTGGCACAGATGGACCAGTACATTCCGCTCGACCAGCGCCAGCAAGGCGTCCAGCTCGCGGTCGAGCTCGGCAGCGAAGCCGACGCGACCCGCGCCCGGCAACTGGCGGCAGTCGATCTGGGCACCCAAGTTGCGGGCAGTTCCGCTCCGGCCACCCAGCCGATCAAGGGTCCGACGGTGGCTTCGGCAGGCGATGCGGCGAACGCGGCGCAGCGCGCGGCCGGCCGCGACAGTCCCGCGACCGCCGGGGCCGACTATGCCCGTCCCGCCGCGCCCGCACCGCGCCCGGTGGCAGTGCATCCGGGGACGCCGGTCGGGGTAGCCGCTCCGGTCCCCGCCCCGCGTCCGGTGGTCAAGACACCGCCGACTCCTGTCCCTGCGCCCGCTGCGGCCGCCATGGGCGGAAACTGGCGCGTGCAACTCGGCGCGTTCGGGGTGGCCAGCAACGCCGATGCGCTGTGGGCCAAAGTCAAGAGCCGGCCCGAATTGGCCGGACACGCGCGGCTCAACGCCAAGACCGGCGCGGTGACCAAGCTGCAAGCCGGCGGTTACAGCCAGGCCGGGGCGCAAGCGGCGTGTGCAAAGCTCAA
>JARXKR010000032.1:0-7633 GCA_030271565.1 Pseudomonadota bacterium | reverse complement strand
TGCAAGCCGGCGGTTACAGCCAGGCCGGGGCGCAAGCGGCGTGTGCAAAGCTCAAAGCGGCCGGGATTACTTGCGCTGCGGTGCCGGGCTGAGCCCCTAACACACCCCCCGTTCGTGGTGAGGAGGGACTGAGCGCTTGCGAAGGCCCGTCTCGAACCACTGCGGCGTGTGGTCCTTCGAGACGCCATTTCGACAAGAACTCAATGGCTCCTCGGGACGAACGGAGATGGTTATGAGCCTGCACCAGACCACCCGCATCCGCACGCTCGACCTGATCCGCGGGGTTGCCGTCCTGGGCATCCTCGCGGTCAATGTCGCGGGGTTCGCCGCGCCCGACAGCGCGGTCTATTCGCCCGACATGCCGCGTCCGGGGGTGTTGGCCGATCACGCCGCCTACCTCATCACTTTCGTGCTGTTCGAAGGCAAAATGCGCGCGCTGTTCTCGATGCTGTTCGGGGCGAGCCTGCTGCTGTTTGTCGAGCGCGCCAATGCCACCGGGCGCGACGGGGCGCGGCTGCAAGCGCGGCGGCTCGCGTGGCTATTGCTGTTCGGATACCTGCACTTCGCGCTGATCTGGGACGGCGACATCTTGTTCCTTTACGCCGCGCTCGGGTTCGTCGCGCTGGCCTTGCGGAACTGGCGAGCCAGCCAGCTGGTGGTCGCGGCGGGGCTGATTTTGGCAACGTGGCAGGTCTGGGGCGCAGCGATGTGGCTGCCGAGCGTGGCGACCGAGCTCGCGGTGGTCAGCGGCACCGCCTCGCCCGCTGCGCAAAAGCAGCACGGTGCCGACCTCGCCCAATACCGGGCCGAGGATGCCAGGGATGTGGCCGAGGCAAAGCTGTCATGGCCCGCGCAAGTACAGGCCAAGTGGACCAACCGCGCCGACGATCCGCTCAACCTGATCGCTTACAACTGGGGCGAGACATTGCCGTGGATGCTGCTCGGCATGGCCCTGCTGCGCAGCGGGTTCTTCGCGGGCGAGTGGCCACGGCGGCGGATGGTTTGGCTGGCCGGAGCGGGATTGGGCCTCGGCGGTGCGGCAACGCTGGGCTTCGCGCTGTGGGCAAGCCGCAGTCACTACCCCGAAGTGACGATGCACTTCGCCACCAGCTTCGGCCTCGCGCTGCCCCACCTCGGCATGGCGCTAGGCTACGCCGCGCTGCTGGTGCTTTCTTCCCCCCTCCCGCTTGCGGGAGGGGCCGGGGGTGGGCCTATGCAACAAGCGCAGCTCACAGACGCGCCCACCCCTAACCCCTCCCGCAAGCGGGAGGGGGATTCAGCGCTGCGCCGAATGTTTGGCGTGCTGCAACACCAACTCGAAGCCGCCGGGCGGATGGCGTTCAGCAACTACCTCGGCACCAGCCTGGTGATGGCCGCGCTATGCTACGGCTGGGGCCTCGGCCTGTTCGGCCAGTTCGGCGCAGCGCAGCGCTGGACTTTGGTGCTGCTGGTCTGGGCACTGATCCTGGCGTGGAGCCAACCATGGCTGACGCGCTACCGGCAAGGCCCGCTGGAGTGGCTGTGGCGCAGTTTGACCGAGTGGCGGGTGTTGCGGTTTCGGCGGTGATTAGAGTTTGCCAACGGCCTGAAAACGGACCTTGTGGCTAGAGCGTGTCTGTCGTCCTGCGAATGCACAGATTTCCGAGTTTTCCGTTGCCGTCGAAGAGCCATAAGGTTTCGACCGAGGTGGTAAACACCCCATATTCTGCTACGATAATTGTTCTGCTCACGCCGCCTTGAAACTCACAGCCGTCGCTAAAATAGGCTGACTCTCCTTTGGGGAACGAGCGATCATCACGATAAAACATTTGCCACTCGCGAGCTTTGGCCTTTGTTTCCAGATCGGCAATTGTCGAGCCGAAAGGAACGATGTGCAGCAACCTAGTCTTCGTTGCTCCGTCGCCACCCCAAACCAATGGAGGGCCGCAGCTGGACAGTAAAAATACTGAAACGGCCAAGGGCAGTAGTCGCCGCATTTAATCAGTTTACCGGCAGCACAGTCCAAGCGCAATGCGAAGTCGCCTCAACCCGTCCCGAACGGGTTCTTCGAACTGCGCAGCATCAGCCGCACCGGCACCGCATCGAACCCCAAAAGCGCTTTTGCGGCTGGTTGGTGAACGACCCGATTGCTGTCCATATCGTATGGAAATGCCAAACAACCCTCGTCGCCCCGTGCTTGACACGGGGCTTGGCTAGTCAGCGACGCTGGGTTCGGACGCTGCCCCCGAAGGATACCACTGCTCCCACAGGTCGAGCCAGTCGGGGTTATCGGCTTCAATCAGCGCGAATTTCCATTCGCGTCGCCACTTCTTGACTAGCTTTTCGCGGGCGATAGCCGGTTCGATTTCGTCGTGACGTTCGGCATAGACCAGACGCTTCTTGTTGAAATCCGCGACATGGATCGAACCCTCGCCTTCGCGGTGCTGCCAGACGCGCCGGATCAGGTCGGAGGTCACCCCAACGTAGATCCCGCCGCGGTAGCGGTTTGCCATGATGTAGACCCAGCCGCCCTTTTCCATGCAGGGTTTATGTCAGAGGCGAAGTCCGAAGAAAAGCCAAGCCCCGTGTCAAGCACGGGGCGACGGGTTGGGTTATGATCCTTGCTTACTGACGGATCTGTTCGCTAACCACCCCATTCCGGACGTCATAGCGAGCCGTTTTCCTACACCGCCGCAACGCGCTACGTTCGCCTTGGCTCTTTGAAAACTGAATCATCGCTTGTTGAACCGAAACCCCCGCCCCGCGCGTGGGTTTTATCAACTAAACCTCGCGAATCGAGCGAAAACGCAGTCACCCCGTCCCGAACGGGTTCTTCGAACTGCGCAGCATCAGCCGCACCGGGACTGCATCGAACCCCAGATCGCGGCGCAGGCTGTTGATCAGGTAGCGCTGGTAGCTGACCGGCAAATCGTCGAGCCGGGTGCCGAAGATCGCGAAGCCCGGCGGGCGGGTCTTGGCTTGGGTGATATAGCGCAGCTTGATCCGCCGGCCGCTCGGCGCGGGCGGCGGGTTGCGGTTCACGGCATCTTCGAACCAGCGGTTGAGCGCCGAGGTCGGCACGCGCTTTGACCAGGCGGCGCGGATTTCGAACGCGGCCTTGAGCAGCGTGTCGAGGCCCTTGCCGGTGCGCGCCGAGACCGTCAGCACCGGCAGGCCCTTGACCTGGCTCAGCCCTTCATCGAGCGCGGCGCGGATTCCGTTAAATAGCCCGCTGGCATCTTGTGCCACGTCCCACTTGTTGATCGCGATGATCAGCGCGCGGCCTTCTTCGAGCACCAGGCTGGCGATCTTGAGGTCCTGATGTTCGAGCCCGCGGGTGGCATCGAGCAGCAGCACCACCACCTCGGCAAAGTCCACCGCGTGGCGCGCATCGGCGACCGCGAGCTTTTCGAGCTTGTCGACCACCAGCGCCTTCTTGCGCATCCCGGCGGTGTCGATCAGCCGGACCACGCGGTCTTCGTCCAGATCGGGATCGTGCCAGATCCAGTCGACCGCGATCGAATCGCGGGTAATCCCCGCCTCGGGCCCGGTCAGCAGCCGGTCTTCGCCCAGAAACGCGTTGATCAGCGTCGATTTGCCCGCGTTGGGCCGCCCGACGATGGCGAGCTTGAGCGGGGCGCGATTGAGCGCTTCCTCGTCCTCTTCGTCGATTTCGTCGGCCACAAATTCATCGCGCTCACGCTGGCCGGCATCGAGCAATGGCAGCAGCGCCTCGAACAGATCACCCAGCCCCTCGCCGTGCTCGGCCGAGAATGGCACCGGATCGCCGAAGCCCAATGAATAGGCCTCGTACAGCCCGTGGTCGCCCGATCTGCCCTCGGCCTTGTTGGCGACCAGCACCACCGGGACCGAGCTTTCGCGCAGATAGCGCCCGATTTCCTCGTCCATCGGGGTAAGCCCCGCGCGGGCATCGATCACGAACAGCGCGACATCCGCGCCAACCAGCGAAGCCTCGGTCTGTGCACGCATCCGCCCCGGCAGGGTCGCCTTGTCTTCATCTTCCCACCCGGCGGTATCGACCAAGGTAAAGTCCAGCCCGAGCAGCGTCGCATCGCCCATCCGCCGGTCGCGCGTCACCCCGGGCTGATCGTCGACCAGCGCCAGTTTCTTGCCGACCAACCGGTTCCACAGCGTCGATTTGCCCACGTTGGGACGACCGATAATGATGACTTGGGGGAGCGCCATGGCCGCCAACTGGGCGCGGAAGCGTATTTTTGCAAGCGCAGTGAGATTCCTTACGTTCCCGTTAACCATATGGAGAAGGTCGCAGCTAACCATCGCCATGCGACTGCACCGGGCATGAGACTGCGGGGACTACTAATCGGATGCGGACTGATCGCGCTGGGCGCGGTGCCGCTTGGTGCGGCTATCGCGGTTCCCGACGATGATGTCGTGGACGGCGGTGGCAGCGCAAGTCTGCCGCCCTACCTGCAATGCGTCCCCTATGCCCGCCAGGTCAGCGGCATCCAGATTCGCGGCGACGCCTACACCTGGTGGGGCCAGGCCGAGGGCCGCTATGCCCGCGGATTCTGGCCCAAGGTCGGTGCGGTTATGGCGCTGCGCCCGCACGGCAATTCGCACCTGGGCCATGTCGCTGCGGTCAGCCGGATCATCGACGATCGCACGATCCTGATCCGCCACGCCAACTGGAGCCCGATCAACGGCCGCCGCGGCCAGATCGAGGACAACGTCAGGGTAATCGATGTGTCTTCGGCCAACGACTGGAGCGAGGTGCGCGTGTGGTACGCGCCGATTCAGGCAATCGGCGGATCGGTCTGGCCGGTGCAGGGCTTCATCTATCCAGGCAAGCCGCCGAAAATCGCGCCGAAAATCGACAAAATCAAATTGCGCAGCGCGGGCCCGGCCTCGCTGCTGCCCGGCCAATGCGACGATGCCCCGACCAAGCCGCGCTCTGCCAAGGCATCGCACGGCCCGATCGGGGACATCATCGCCAGGAAGATGGGCTGGTAGGCCCGCCTTAAAGCCTAGAACCGGAAGCCCAGCACCGCGCGGAAGCTGTGGAAGTCATAGCGCACGTCCTGCGGCCCGGCATTCACGCCGCCCGCCAGCACGAACGGATTGGTCGGACCAGCCGTGCCGTTGCCCACTGCGACATAGTACTTGTCGTCGTGATAGCGGTTGTAGAGGTATTCCATCCCCAGCGTCAGTCCGCCGCCGAGCACCACTTCGGCGCCGCCGCCGGCCTGCCAGCCGAGCACCATCTTGTCCGGGTTGACCGGGGTGAAGCTGTTGACGGTGTTGGTGGTGGTGAAGGTGTGGTTGATCTTGGCGTAGCTCGGTCCGCCGGTGACATACATCAGGCCGCGATTACCGGGGGCAAAACCGACCCGGGCGCGCGCCGAAACTGCGTAATCGATGCCGCGGGTGAAGCTGTAGCTGGCGGGGGTGGTGCTGAATGCGGTAGTCGAATCGGTCGCGTTGCTCTTCGCGCCTTCGACCATCACGCCCATCACAATGTTGCCGTAGCGGGCATCGTAGCCAAGCCGAACCGCATATTCGGCAGCATCATGATCGCGGGTGCATGGGGTTGTCGCCTGGTCGGGCAGCGAAGTGCGGCCGTTGCAGAAGCCGGGCCCAAAGGCATTGGCACCGGTCGAAGTCAGCACGGTATTGTTGAACGTGCCGTCGCGGTTGGTGTCGAACACGATCGTGGCGGCACCATGATCGTCGTGGGTGGCGAGGCCGCCCGAGACGGCGATATAGGGGCCGTTGTAATCGCCGGGGGTTTCATCGGCGAGCGCCGGAGTGGCCAGCCCGGCGAGGACGAGGGCCATCAAGGCGGGATAGGTGCGAGAGATCATTGGTCGTTCCAATTCGTTGGGGGATCAGTAATTCCCCTAACGAGCCGGAAATCGATTCAGATGCATCTTACGGCAAATAAACGATTTGCTGTTGCTGCAGTGCAACACAACCTTGAAATTTGCGGTCAGGCCTTGGCCACCGGCGGGTTTTCGCCAAGGTCTTCGAACCAGGCTTCGACCGGGCCGTTGAGCTTAAGCAGCAGCGGGCGGCCGTGGCGGTCCATGGTCTTGCCGGCCTGGACCCGGACCCAGCCCTGGTCGATGCAATATTCCTCGATATCGCGGCGGACGGTGCCCTTGAACCGGATCCCGATCCCGCGCTGGAGCTTGTCGGAATCGAAAAACTCACTGCGCGGATCGGCTGCGATGTGGTTGGGGGGCAGGTCTGGGGGGCTGGCCGCCGGGTCGCTTGGGGGAGTAATTTCTTCGCTCATGCTGGCGGCACCTAGAGCGCTTTCGCATCTTGTCAATTCAGGTCCACGCCTCTAATGGCCCGGCCTCACTCGTCAACCGGCCCTCGCGGCCTTTGGCAGGAAGTGGGCGCGTAGCTCAGTGGTAGAGCACACCCTTCACACGGGTGGGGTCGCAGGTTCAATCCCTGCCGCGCCCACCACTTCCCGGCTTTGATCCTGATCAATGCGCGCGGCGCGCAAGCTGCCAGTCTCCCCAAGTCAAAGGAGACAATCCATGTTCACCACCAATGTCGGCAGCGCCGATCGCCTGTTTCGCATCGTGCTCGGGCTGGTCCTGATTGCGCTGGTGTTTGTCGGGCCGAAAACCGCCTGGGGCTGGATCGGGGTGATCCCGCTGGTCACCGGGTTCCTGCGGACTTGCCCGCTGTACAGCCTGTTCGGGTTCAGCACTTGCAAGGTGCAGTAGGCGCGTAGCAACCACGCCTCCCCTTTTCTCGTCATCCTTAAACAAGTTCAGGGTGACGATTGAGGGAGTGTTGCGCGGCGTGCGGCTAGGCGGCATAGCGCCCTCACCATGCACGATATCAAATTCATCCGCGAAAACCCTGAAGCTTTCGATGCTGGGCTGGCCCGGCGGGGGATTGATGCGTCATCACATTGGATTCTGTCAGACGACACAAGCCAACGACAAGTGCACACTCGCCAACAAGAATGGCTTGCTCGCCGCAATCAAATCTCAAAAGCAATCGGTCAGGCTAAAGCCTCCAAGAATGAGGAATTGGCGACTCAGCTCCTCGCTGAAGCTGAGGAGCTGAAGCGGCTAATGGCAGACGCGCAAAGCGCTGAAGCTGGCTTAGAACACCGGGTTCGAGATGCCCTTTCGTCCCTTCCAAATCTTCCCGATGCCGATGTTCCCGAGGGTGAGGACGAGACACAGAACGTCGAAATGGCGAGGTGGGGTACACCGCGCAGCTTCAACTTTGCGCCGAGCGAACACGCCGACCTCGGCCCGGCACTCGGCCTTGACTTCGAAACCGGCGCTGCAATCTCGGGTGCCCGGTTCACTTTCCTGCGCGGGCAGATGGCGCGGCTCCAGCGCGCGTTGGGGCAGTTCATGCTCGATATGCAAACCGAAACCAACGGATATGCGGAGTGCGCACCTCCTCTGTTGGTAAAGGACGAAGCGGTATTCGGCACCGGGCAACTCCCCAAATTCGCCGAGGATCTTTTCAAGACCGATATTTCGCTCAATGACCTAGATTACATCAACTACAAATGGTCCGCCTACCAAGACTTGCAGTCCCTCAAAGGGGGCGAAGCAACCGATGCCTCAGAACTACTCGATCCCCTCGTTTGGCACGCCTTGCCTAACCCACCTACAAGGCGCTGGCTGATCCC
>JARXKR010000231.1 GCA_030271565.1 Pseudomonadota bacterium | reverse complement strand
CCTAGTCCAAGCAAAGAAACAGCGACGCTTCGCGATGCCTGTTCAAGGGTGCTGGGTCCCGGCCTGCGCCGGGATGACGGGGCTGCGGCATCTCGCGCGTTGACAGAGACCGATGCAAGAAGGCCCGCCGAATGGCTCGGCGGGCCTCCCTGAACCAAATAGGCTAGGCTTACTTGCCCAGACCCATCGCATCTTCCTTGGTGCGGTGGAAGAGCATCAGCGCAATGGCTGTTGCCAGCGAAGCCGCCGCAAACAGGCCCAGCGCGCCAAAGACCCCGCCAAGCTGTGTGCCGATCGCCGGCAAGTGCGCAAGCGCAGCACCGATCGATGACGCAACCAGTACGAAGACACCGACCCGCATGATGTTTTCAGCCGGCATCGAAATTCCTGCCACCAGCCCGAGCACGACCAGGACCAACGCAATGTCGAACCCGAGACCTGGCATGAAACCGGCGACAATCGCCAAAAGCAGCCCGACGATACGGGCAACTGCGCTAACCTTGTTAAGCATCTACTTCCCTCCTGTTTTCAGGGGCGGAACCGGCTTCATCTTGGTTAAGTATCTGATTTCCCCCAGGGCCACCCCCGCGACCCAAGGCAGACATTAACCACATCGCCAGAGATGGGAAGCAATAATATTACGTTACGGAATGCTGTTGTTTTGCAAGGGTTTTGCTTGTCAGCCAAAGCACGTGGACAAGCCATCACCTTTCGCGGTGCAAGGTTGAGAAAAAACTGCGCGGGCGCTAGGGACTGACGGGTGTCCCTGTCCCCCCAATGGCTTGATGAATTGCGCGCGCGGATCACGCTGTCGACCATCATTTCGCGCACAACGCGGCTGACCAAGGCGGGGCACGAGTTCAAGGCGTGCTGCCCGTTCCACAACGAGAAAAGTCCCAGCTTCACGGTCAACGACAGCAAGGGGTTTTTCCATTGTTTCGGCTGCGGGGCGCATGGCGATGCGATCCGCTGGATGACCGACCAGCGCGGGCTGTCGTTCATGGATGCGGTCAAGGAGCTGGCTGCCGAGGCCGGGATGGAGGTCCCTGCCCCCGATCCGCGCGCCGCCGAGCGGGCCGAGAAACAGGCCGGGCTGCACGACGTGCTGGCTGCGGCGCAGGACTGGTACCGTGCCCAGCTCGATTCGCCTGAGGGTGCCAAGGCGCGGCAATATCTGGCTTCGCGCGCTTTCGACGCGCACACCATGGAGCGGTTCGGGTTCGGGTTCGCGCCGGGGGGACGCCAGGCGCTCAAAGCCGCATTGGGGCAATTCGACGAGGCCATGCTGATCGAGGCCGGTCTGCGCATCGCGGTGGAGGACAAGCCGCCTTACGACCGCTTCCGCGACCGGTTGACGATGCCGATCCACGATCCGCGCGGGCGGGTGATCGGCTTTGCCGCGCGCATTCTCGAAACCGCCAAGACCGACGCGCCCAAGTACATCAACTCGCCCGACACCCCGCTGTTCGACAAGGGCCGGACGCTGTTCAACCTCCACCGCGCCGGGCCCGCCTCGCGCCAAAGCGGTCGGATCGTGGTGGTCGAAGGGCAGATGGACGTGATCGCGCTCGCCGCAGCGGGGATCGAAGACGCGGTCGCGCCGATGGGCACCGCGCTGACCGAGCGTCAGCTTGAGTTGCTGTGGCGAATGGTCGAAACCCCGATCCTGTGCTTCGACGGCGACAATGCCGGGCAACGCGCCGCGATGCGTGCTGCCGTCCGTGCCCTGCCCATGCTGCGCCCGGCGCACAGCCTCAGGATCGTCCGTCTGCCCACTGGCATGGACCCCGACGACCTGATCAGGCGTGACGGGGTGGCCGCGCTTGAGGCGCTGATGGCACAGCCGATCGGTCTGCTCGACCTGATCTGGGAGCACGAGCGCGCCGCCGTCCCGCTCGCCAGTCCCGAAGACAAGGCCGGGCTCAAGGCGCGGCTGATGGCGCATGTCGAGACGATTGCCGATCCCGATATCAGGGCGATGTACCGCCGCGACCTGTCCGACCGGTTCTCCGCGTTTGCCTTCCCGCAGCGCGAACAGCGCGCCTGGACCCCGGGCAAACGCGGCATTCCTGCGCCGCAGCGCAGTGATCCGGCGCAGACCGCGCGGCTGCGCCGCCGCGCATCGTCGCGTGATGCTTTGTCGGCGGCGGTGCTGGCCGGATTGATGCGCCATCCGGGTGAATTGGTGCGCCACGGTGACCTCCTCGCATCGGCCGAATTGCCCGATCCGCGGTTTGGCGTGCTGATCGACGCGCTCGACGATGGCGAAAGGCTTGAAACTGAACACCTTGGCACCATATTGGCAGCCCGGGGTCTGGCTGCTCCGGGTCCAGAGGAATATGCGGCGCTACGATTCACCTTCCTGACCGAGGGTGCGCCGGACGAACAAGCCCGCGCCGAACTGGCTTCGGCGGTGGGTCTGCTGGTCGAACGGCCCGCGCTCGAAGCAGCGTTGGCGCAGGCGACCGCACGGTTCGAACGTGACCTTTCCGAGGGATCTTATGCCGAACAGCAGCGTTTGCTGAAGAGAAAGCTGGAATTCGACTCGCGCTTGCGCCAAATGGCCAGCGCGCGTGCGGGAGCTTCGGGGGAAGTTCCTGCCAAACCTATGGCGGAATAATGGACGAAGACGAAAACACCGGCGGCAATGAAGGCAGTGATGCTCCGCTGATCGATCTCAACGAAGCCTCGATCAAGAAGTTGATTGCGCGCGCCAAACGGCGCGGCGTGATCACTATGGACGAGCTCAACGAGGCGCTGCCGCAGGATCAGATGAGCACCGACCAGATCGAGGACATCATGTCCGCGATCAGCGAGATGGGTGTCAACATCGTCGAATCCGACGAAGACGCGATCGACCCCGAAGAGAAGGACGTCGACGAGATCGACGAACCGGATCAGGGTGCCGAGCGTCCCGACCTGATCAAGAAAAAGGAAATCATCGAGCGCACCGACGATCCGGTGCGGATGTACCTGCGCGAGATGGGCGCGGTCGAACTGCTCAGCCGCGAGGGCGAAATCGCCATCGCCAAGCGGATCGA
>JARXKR010000230.1 GCA_030271565.1 Pseudomonadota bacterium | reverse complement strand
AGCCCGCAAGCGGCGGTGCGGATCAGAACCTCGTGCGGGCCGGGCTTGCTGATCGACAGCTGCTCGATCTGGAGCGGCTGCTGGGCCTGGACGAGGACGGCTGCTTTCATAAATAACTCTCTCCAAAATCAAGGTCCGGCATCCCGGGTCTGGCCCGGAATGCCGGTCTTATCAGCGCGATACGCCGACATCGCCCGAGCTGAACGCGCCGTCGCCCTTCGGCGCATTGGGCGAATGACGCGCGAACTCGATCCGGGCGATGGCGCGGCTGTGCACTTCATCGGGGCCATCGGCGATCCGCAAGGTCCGCTGGTGGGCATAGGCCGAGGCCAGCCCGAAGTCTTCGGACACCCCGCCCGCACCGTGGGCCTGGATCGCATCGTCGATGATCCGCAGCGCCATCGTCGGCGCCTGGACCTTGATCATGGCGATTTCGGCGGCAGCAGCCTTGTTGCCGACCTTGTCCATCATGTCGGCCGCTTTGAGGCACAGCAGCCGGGTCATCTCGATGTCGATCCGGGCGCGAGCGACGCGTTCGTGCCACACGGTCTGCTCGGCAATCGGTTTGCCGAAGGCGACGCGCGATTGCAGCCGCCGGGCCATCTTGGCCAGCGCTTCCTCGGCCACGCCGATCGTGCGCATGCAGTGATGGATCCGGCCCGGCCCGAGGCGGCCTTGCGCGATTTCAAAGCCGCGGCCTTCGCCCAGCAGCATGTTGCTGGCCGGGATCCGCACGTCGTTGAGCTTGATTTCCATGTGGCCGTGCGGGGCGTCGTCATAACCGAACACCGGCAAGTGGCGGACAATTTCGACGCCGGGAGCATCAAGCTCCATCAGGACCATCGATTGCTGCGAGTGGCGCTTGGCTTCGAAATCGGTCTTGCCCATCACGATCGCGATCTTGCAGCGCGGATCACCCGCGCCCGATGACCACCACTTGGTCCCGTTGATCACATATTCGTCGCCCTCGCGGCGGATCGAGCATTCGACATTGGTCGCATCGGATGAAGCGACATCGGGCTCGGTCATCAGGAAGGCCGAGCGGATTTCGCCGTTCATCAGCGGGGCGAGCCAGCGGTCCTTCTGATCACGGGTGCCATAGCGGTGCAACACTTCCATGTTGCCGGTATCGGGCGCCGAGCAGTTGAACGCCTCGCTTGAAAAGCCCGCGCGGCCCATTTCTTCGGCGCACAGGGCATATTCAAGATTGGTCAGGCCCGGGCCTTCGAATTCGAACGTATCGTCGACATGGGTGCGGCCGAACTGCGGCGGCATGAACAGGTTCCAGATCCCTTGCGCCTTGGCGCGGGCCTTTTCCTCTTCGACTACCGGGATCACTTTCCAGCGCGCGCCGGCAGCGTCCTGCGCCTTGTATTCCCCCATGCGCGGGCGCACGTGATTTTCGATGAACTGGCGAACGCGGTCGCGCCAATAGACCTGCCGTTCGGTGGGATCGAAATCCATGGGATAGTCCTTTCCTGATACTGTCGAGTCTCGCAGCGCTCCCTGCCACGTGGCAGGGGATGCGCCAAGGGTGAATTAAGCGATCGATTAAGGTGCCCCGCCCGCCATTGCCGCCAACTTGGCAATTCGCGCCTCATGGTCGGCGCGGGTGATCGGAAAACGCGCGATAATTGCAGTTCCGGCCAAGGTTATCACGGTCAGTGCGATCACCAGATAGATCGCGAAGTGATCGAGCACCACGGCCGCCACCTCACCGGGCCGGGCCCGCGCCGGAAATCCGGACGCGCTGACGATGGTCCCGGCGAGAAATATCCCGACCCCGGTCGCGCATTTCTGCGTGAAGAAATAGGCTGAAAAAAACAGTCCCTCGGTCCGCTCGCCGGTCTGCTCCTGCGATGCTTCGATGATGTCGGCGCCCATCGACGAGGTCAGCATCCCGGCCGCAACCGCCAGCCCGTTGGAAATGGCCACCAGCGTGAACAGCAACGGGATCAGCGCCGGAGTGTTGTTTTCGGGAAACAACCCGGAAAAACGCAGCAAGTACGGTGAGAGACCAAAAGCCAGTGCGAGCAAGTGGCCGGCGACTGCTCCGGTGCGCTTTTCAATCCGGTTTTGGAGGAACCCGACCAGCAGGAACGCGCCGATCACGCCCACGAACAAGGACACCGAATAGACCAGGAAACCGGCCTGCGGCATTTCCCAGTAATAGGTCAGGACATAGGTCGCAGTGGAGTAGGTCATGCCCAGGTTGATGTAGCTGCACAACGTGGCCCCGAGCAGGATCAGGAAGGCGCGATTGGCCAGCGTGCGCCTGATCTTGCGGACCGTCTCGCCCAGCGGCAGGTGAACCGCCGGGCTGCTGTCCAGCCGGGCAATGCGGGCATGGGTCGTTAGTGCCGCAACCGTGGCCGCCACGACCATCAGCGCCGCTCCGGTCCAGCCATACAGCCCGTATCCATCGAGGTTGAGCTGCCCGACCGGATAGCGCGCCGAGGGAACGAGGAACACGCCGAAGGCCAGCATGAGCATGGCGAGCCCCCCCGCCCAGGCGAAAATATAGCGCCACCGGGTCACCGAAGTGCGCTCGTCGTAATCGCTGGTCAGTCCCGGTACTACTGACAGCGCCGGAATTTCGTAACACGACACTGCCGCGCGCATCAGGAAAGCGAACAGCAGCAAATATCCATAAAGCAAACCAGAGCTGGTCTGCGGCGGATGCCACAACATCAACCACGCTGCTGCCATCGGCAGGATCGCGGCATACATCCACGGGTGACGCTTGCCCCAGCGGCTGTGAGTCTTGTCGCTCCAATAACCGACCAAAGGATCGACCAGCGCGTCGAGCAGCAGGGCAACCAGCAGGATCAACCCGACCAGCTGCGCATTGAGCCCCATCACCTGGCTGTAGAACAGCAATAACAGCGTGGCGAAACCGTTGTCCTTGACCCCGTAAGCTATCGACCCGAAGCCATTGCCGAGCTTGATTCGCAGCGGCAGCCGCTGGGCGGCGGGAAGTATGATGCGGTCAGTCACTTGCCGTCGCCCACTGCGGCTCCTTCGGCCATCGCAGTCAGCGCGTCGAA
>JARXKR010000229.1 GCA_030271565.1 Pseudomonadota bacterium | reverse complement strand
AGCGCACTTCGGGCTTCGTTCCGTGGCCACCGAAACAGAAGTAAAGGGGAACCGCCCTCGCCCTGGATCGTTTTTGAACAAATCCAGGAGATTACCCATGCGTACAATTCTCGTATCCGTCGCCGCGATTGCCCTGCTCGCCGGGTGCAAGGGCAGTTCGCCGGCGCCTGCCGCGACCGACAGCGGCATGGTCAAGGCCGATCCGACTCCGCTGACCCTGCCGAGCCTCGCTGCCGATCCCAAGAAGGTGCCGCTGCCCGGCAGCTACAGCAATGTCTCCGGCGGCACGCTGCGGCTCGCTGCCGACATGAATTACACCCTGACCGGCACCGATGGCAAAGCCGCGACCGGCAAGTATGCCTGGTATTCGGACGGCAAGCGCATTCTGCTGACCGAGGACAAATCGGTCTATGCGGTTGCGGACGGCGGGCTTTACAAGCTGGAGAGCAAGGACTCGCCGCTGACCGGCTTCACCGCCGATCAGCTGTGGAGCAAAGCGCCCTGACAGGAAAAAGCCCCTCCCCGATGGGGAGTTCGTGTTTAGTGTTTGATCTCGCTCGCGCGGTCGTCCTTGGGCACTGCGCGTAGCGGGACCGCCTCGAGCCAGGCCTGCATCGCATCGAGGTCGACCCCGCCGGCCACCGCGTCGCGTTGCTTGGCGAGCAGCGTGAAACTGTCGCCGCCCTGCGCGAGGAAATTGTTGGTGGTAACGCGGTAGCTCGCCGCGGGGTCGATCGGCTTGATATCGAGCATCAGGTCCACCACCCGGTCGCCGATCGGCCGCGTCAGGTCGTAACGATAGGTCAGCGCGGCCGAAGGGGTCAGCGCCTGGACCGGGCCATTGGTGTCAAACCCCTGTTCGAGCACCGCCTTCAATTCCGCCCCGGTCAGTGTCTGGGTAACCAGCGTGTTGCCGAACGGCTGGACCGCGTAAAGATCGCCGAACTTGACCACACCGCTTGTCCCCGGGACCAGCCCGGTGCGCACCCCGAACGGGTTCATGAAGGCGATCTGCGCGCCGGCATTGCGGGTGGCGGCGAGCTGCGAATCGGCGATCAACTGGCCGAGCGCGCGGCCGCTGGCGGCTTCCGCCAAGTACCCGGCGGGCTTCTGCGCAAAGGTCTTGCTCGCATCGACATAGGTCTGGACATAGCCCGCAATGTCACTGCGCGGGGCGAACTGCGGGTAGATCGTGGTCGGATTTACCGGTCCCACAGCGCCGGTATAGGCCGCGCTTTGCACGATCACATTGACCGCGCGCTTGCTCACCACTTTGTGCGCGGCAGGATCGATCGTGAGCGTGATGTCGGTCACTTCCTCACCGTAAACCCCGGCGCTGGTCAGCAGCACCGGATGGCCTGCGTTAAGCTCGCCGTAATTGCACACGTAGGCTTTGTGAGTGTGGCCCGAGACGACGAGATCGACCCGGGGATCGAGCGCGTCGAGGATCGGGCGGATTTCGCCGGTGAACCCGGCGCAGGTGTTGGGATAGCCCGGGTTCTCCTGCGCGCCGCCCTGGTGAATCAGCACCACGATCGCGTCGGCGCCCTTGGCCTTGAGCACCGGGACCAGCGCGTTGATGGTCTGGGCTTCATCCGCGAATGTCAGCCCCTTGATCCCGCCCGGAGTGACCAGATCGGCGGTCCCTTTGAGGGTCAGCCCGATGATCCCGATCCGCACGGTGCTGCGTCCCGAACCGAAAGTGCGGATTGCGTAAGCCGGGAACAGCGTCTTGCCGGTCTCCGTGATCGTACTCGCGGCGAGAAACTGGAACTTCGCGCCGCCGAACTGCTCGACCTGGCACGGCTTGCGCGGGGTCAGCTGCGCGCAGCCGCCGCGCTGCATCCGCAGCAGCTCATTGCGGCCGCGATCGAATTCGTGATTGCCGACCGCGTTGAAATCGAGCCCGATCCGGTTGGCCACCCCGATCGAAGGTTCGTCGAGATAGATCGAACTTGCGAGCTGCGAGGCGCTGATCAGGTCGCCCGCCGAGACGGTCAGGTGGTAGGGATATTTATTGCGTACAGAATCGATCGCGCTGGCGAGGTAAGCTGCCCCGCCGGCGGGTACACGGACTGTCCCGCCGCTGCCATCGGGCGCTGGAACCGACTGGTGCGGGGGCTCGAGGCTCCCGTGAAAATCGTTGATCGCGACGATTCCGACGGTCACCGGCGCGGCGGTCTGCGCCGATTGCACCCCGCCCGGGGCAGCGCATGCAGCGACCAGCGGGAGCAGAAAGGCAGGAACAAGGCGAACGAATCGCGCGGCGCGCTCAGCGGGTCTGGTCATGCCCCATTCCTAGCCGAACCAAGCCGCGCAGCAACCTGCCGCGTATTAAGCGGGCAACACAGTTTCTTGAAAATGTCTCCGGAACTTTCTATAATGAGCGAGATCAAATTACCGCAGGCGGGAGCAAGCATCATGGCGCGTCCTCAAACCGATCTCGATAGCGGCCGCGACGCGATCCTGGAAATCATGGTCGAACTGATCGAAGAGCGCGGCAGCAGCGCCTTCACCATGACCGAACTTGCGGCGCGCGCGGGCATGTCGACCGCCAACCTCTATCGCTATTTTGAGAGCAAGGAGGCCTTGATCGAAGCGGTGGCCGAACACTGGTTCCGGCCCAAAGTCGAGATCATGGAAGAGGTCGTCGCCAGCGACCTTGGCCCGCGGCGCAAGATGTACGAATTCTACGCCCGCCGCTTCGCCCGGATGAAGTCCGAATGGGAACGCGATCCGGTGGTTTTCGCCAACTATGTCGAGCTCGGCAAGGAGCATTTCGAACTGGTCCGCTCCTACGTCGACCTGGGCGACCACTACCTCGCGATGATCATCGGCGAAGCGCAGGCCGAAGGCTTCTTCGCCGGCCTGACGATCGACGAGGCGCTCAGCCTGGTCAACCAGATGGTCGGTTTGTACGTCAGCATCGGCGCGATGGAGCTGATCATGCCCAAGCTGACCACCGACAAGCTCGCGCGGATTATCGATGCGGTGTTCGACGGGCTCAATGCGCAGGATCGCGGGGCCAAGGCGGTCAGCGGGCTGCGCGCGGCCTGA
>JARXKR010000228.1 GCA_030271565.1 Pseudomonadota bacterium | reverse complement strand
ATCTTGTCGGGGTCGCCGATGTCCGAGCGGAAGATGATCTCGACCGCGCCTTTTGCGCCCATCACCGCGATTTCGGCGGTGGGCCAGGCGTAGTTGAGGTCGCCGCGCAAGTGCTTTGAGGCCATCACGTCATAGGCCCCGCCATAGGCCTTGCGGGTGATCACGGTGATCTTGGGCACGGTCGCCTCGGCATAGGCGAACAGCAGCTTGGCGCCGTGCTTGATGATCCCGCCCAGTTCCTGCGCGGTGCCGGGGAGGAAGCCGGGGACGTCGACGAAAGTCAGGATCGGAATTTCGAACGCATCGCAGAACCGCACGAACCGCGCGGCCTTTTTCGACGCATTGATATCGAGGCAGCCGGCGAGGACCATCGGCTGGTTGGCGACCACCCCGACGCTGCGCCCCTCGATCCGCCCGAACCCGATCAGGATGTTGCCCGCGTGGCCCGGCTGGACCTCGAAGAACTCGGCTTCGTCCAGCACTTTCCGCACCACTTCGTGCATGTCGTAAGGCTGGTTGGCATTGGCCGGGATCAGCGTGTCGAGGCTGTCCTCGAGCCGGTCCCACGGATCGTTGGTCGGCCGCTCGGGCACGCCGGCCTGATTGTTAAGCGGCAGGTAATCGAAGAAATCGCGCGCGGTCAGCAGCGCTTCGATATCGTTTTCGAGCGCGAGGTCGGCGACCGAGGTCTTGGTGCTGTGCGTAATCGCGCCGCCCAGCTCTTCCTGCGTCACGACCTCGTTGGTCACGGTTTTCACCACGTCGGGCCCGGTGACGAACATGTAGCTCGAATCCTTCACCATGAAGATGAAGTCGGTCATCGCCGGCGAATAGACCGCTCCGCCCGCGCATGGCCCCATGATCAGGCTGAGCTGCGGGATCACGCCCGATGCCAGCACGTTGCGTTGGAACACTTCGGCATAGCCGCCGAGGCTGGCGACGCCCTCCTGAATGCGCGCGCCGCCGCTGTCGTTGAGCCCGATCACCGGCGCGCCGACCTTCATCGCGTTGTCCATCACCTTGCAGATCTTCTGCGCGTGGCGTTCCGACAGTGATCCGCCGAACACGGTGAAATCCTGCGAATAGACATAGACCAGCCGGCCGTTGATCGTGCCGCTGCCGGTCACCACCCCGTCGCCCGGGACGATCTGGTCCTCCATCCCGAAATCGGTGCAGTTGTGTTCTACATACATGTCGAGCTCTTCGAAGCTGCCTTCATCGAGCAGGATCGTCAGCCGCTCGCGCGCGGTCAGCTTGCCCTTGGCATGCTGCGCATCGATCCGCTTTTGCCCCCCGCCAAGCCGCGCGGCGGAGCGACGCTGGTCCATTTCGGCGACGTTTGCAGACATGCATACTCCGGGGCAGTTGGCGAAGCATGCGGTCTGCAATGCGCCGCAGGCAATGTCCAATGTGAAATTGCGAAGTTGCAAACAAGATATTTGCAAAGTTTGACGTTGCCCCTAATAGTCTCTGCGTCCTCTGCGATCTCTGCGCGAGCATCATCTTTTTGAACTCGCGCAGAGATCGCAGAGGACGCAGAGGGGTTCGACATGATCGCCAAGCGGCGCATATTCGCAGGAGACCGGTTGAAGGCGCTGCGCGCGGAGCGGGGGCTTAAACAGGTCGCCATGGGCCGGTTGCTGGAGATTTCCACCTCCTACCTCTCGCAGCTTGAGCATGACGATCGGCCGCTTACTCCGGTGCTGGTCGAGCGGCTGGCGCGGGCCTTCCCGCTCGACTGGCGTGAGATTGGGGCGGGGCCGAGCGAGACGCGGCTCGCGGCGCTGCGCGAGGCCAATGCCGATCCGTTGTTCGCCGAACCCATGGACGCCGCACAACTCGCCCGCTTTTGCGAGCAGCAGCCGGGCCTGGCCGAGCGGTTCGTCGCACTGCACGAAGCCTATCGCCGCTCGGGCCAGCGCTTGCAGATGATCGACGAGGCGCTGACCGCCGATGCCGGAGGCGGCGCGCGGCTGCCGTGGGAGGAGGTGCGCGACTGGTTCCACT
This sequence comes from Pseudomonadota bacterium, assembly GCA_030271565.1. Lineage (GTDB taxonomy): Bacteria > Pseudomonadota > Alphaproteobacteria > Sphingomonadales > Sphingomonadaceae > Novosphingobium. The sequence goes on along the minus strand of JARXKR010000228.1, from coordinate 1,057 downwards.
TGGCGGGCAACTATATCGACAGCATCGACCGCGCGGCCGAGGCGCTGGCGGGCAAGCTCGGCGGCCTGTCCCCCGCAACCGGGGCAATTGAGGCTTACCTGCGCGATGCACTATCGGTATCGCTGATCTATTCCGGCCAAGCAGGCTTGCGCAGCTTCGACGCCGAGATGGGCCACCTGACCATCGACCCGGGGCAGCCAAGCGAAAGCCGCCGCTTCCAACTCGCCCATCAGCTCGCCGCGCTGGCGCTCAAGGACGAGATCGCAGCGGTGGTCGAAGCCGCCGCGCTGCGCAGCGCCGCCTCGCGTCAGCTGCTGTTTGTGGGCCTGTGCAATTACGCCGCTGGTGCGCTGCTGATGCCCTACCGCCGGTTTCGCACCGAGGCGCGCGCCTTGCGCCACGATATCGACCGGCTGTCGCAGGCGTTCGGCACCAGTTTCGAGCAAAGCTGCCACCGGCTCTCGACATTGCAGCGCGAAGACATGCGCGGGGTGCCGTTTTTCTTCTGCCGGGTCGACATGGCCGGCAACATCACCAAGCGCCATTCGGCCACCCGGCTGCAGTTCGCCCGGTTTGGCGGGGCCTGCCCGCTGTGGATCGTCCACGAGGCGGTGGCGATCCCCGACCGGATCCTGGTCCAGCTCGCCGAAACGCCCGACGGGGTGCGCTATGTCTCGATGGCCAAGGGGCTGGTCAAGCCATCGGGCAGCTACGCCCGAGCCCCGCGCCGCTATGCCGTGGCCTTGGGCTGCGAGGCCGAGCACGCCAGTGAGTTCGTCTATGCCGACGGGCTCGCGCTCACCGCTGAAAGCGCCGCGACGCGGATCGGCGTATCGTGCCGGATCTGCCCGCGCATAGATTGCGACCAGCGCGCCTTTCCGCCGAGCGACCGCAAGATCAGCGTCGATCCCGATCACCGCGGGGTGGTGCCTTATAGCATTGCCTGAATTGCGGGTGGCTTTCGCGAGCCTAAACCGCTAGGGGCCGCCGCATCCCCGTGCTTGTCGCGCCGCCGTTGCTGCGGTGCGCGCTAGAACCCATATTCCCAGTCGTCCGC
>JARXKR010000031.1 GCA_030271565.1 Pseudomonadota bacterium | reverse complement strand
CGACGAACTCCGGCGGTGGCATCGTGGCCCGGTCGCTGCTCGGCCGAGAGGATCAGCATCGCTGTTGAACGTGGCCGCAGCAGCAAGCGGTCCGAAATGTTCGCCAGCTTGAGTTGCGTATTACTCCCAGTGAGCATCGCTCCGGTGTGGTACCAGGTGAAGGCCAGCCGCTCGATCTTGCCGCCAGAGGTCAGCCGGTCAGACCGCGCCGAAGGCATGGCCGGCCCGTCGCTGGTCCACGACCATGCACTTTCCGGGATCAAAGCCCCCTGCCCGAACCCGCCAGCCTCATGACCTTCCCCCTGCGAGGCATAAAGAGCAAAAAAGACGTCAACTTCGTTGTCGGCGGTGTCGCGGTAGCGGCCGAGCAAGCGGTGATCGGCCCCGGTCGCGCGGGGCTGCCATGAAGCTTGCGGTTGATAGTCAACGCGGGTCCAACCCGGCACATCGGGCAAGAACACCTGACGCGGCATCAGCGCGGGGAGACTGTCGGCGGCGTGGGCCCAGGCGCTGCCGCCCAACACCAGCAAGGCCCCGCCAAGCAAGGCGAGCGGCAACGCAATCGTCGCGCGTTCGGTCCTGGCCAGCAGGGGCATCGCTTGCAGCCGCTCCAGATCGACCGGCGGATCGTCGATCCCTCGATCAAAATAGCGCCATGAGAGACCCAGCACCGCAGCAATCACTACCGCGAAAAACACCCAGCCATAAATCAGGTGATCGATCCCCCCGGCGCGTTCCACCCCGACATATTGCGCGGCGAAGATCGTACCCCAAGCGCGCACCCCGTTGGCGAGGATCGGCACGATAAGGCACAGTGCGAAAAAGGCCGCTCGTCGCTTCCAACTGACAAAGCAAACGTTGCCGACCAGCACCCCGAGCGCGATCATCGCGATCAGGAACTTCACCCCCGAACAGGCTTCTGCCACTTCGAACAGGCCGGCCGGGGTATCGATGAACACCCCGTTGATTGTCGCCGGGATCTGGCTGGCATGGACCAGTGCGACGGTCAGCTTGGCGGTGATCGTCTGGAGCGGCGGGACCAGTTCGTCACCGAACGGCACCAGGAAAGCCATGTAGGCGAAAGGAAACAGCAACGCTGCGAACACGCGCGGCCCGAGCAGCAGCAAGGCGCTGGCCGGCAGCATGGCGACTGCGCCAGCCTGGCGCAGCAGGTCGAAAGCGGCGAAAGCGCCGAGCACCCACAGCAGCACCGCTCCGGCGAGTGCGATCAAACCCCAGCGCCATGGCTGCGGCGTGAGTTGCCTTGCGGCGCCGCGGCGTTGCCACGCGAGCCAGCCGATAATCGCGGGGATCAACAGGATGTGGTTGTAGGTCGAACTGTTCCACCACTGGTCGAACATCGCCAGCCAGTCACTGGCAAAGGCGAGGATCAGCGCGAGCCAGGACAGGCCTAGCATGATTAGGCTGCGCCGCCACGGCGACATCGCCGTTGTGGTGCCAGCGGGCACGGTCAGGGCATCAGGCGGCATCGCGCGCGGCCGTATCAGGCAAGCCCAGCATCGCCGCAAGAGGAGCGAGGGTCGCCTGCCAGCTCAGCTTGTCGACGATGTAGTGCCTTGCCGCCGCCCCGATCATGCTCCGACGCTCAGCATTGCCGAGCAGCGCGCAGACCTGTTCGATCAAGTCCGCATCGTCCTGCCCGACCAGATATTGCTGGCCGTCGCGGCCGCCGATCCCGGTCGCCGCCTCGGGGGTCAGTACCACCGGTAGCCGCATCGCCATCGCCTCGAGCACCTTGTTCTGCACGCCGCGCGCAAGTTCGAGCGGAACCAGCGCAAGATCGGCAGCGGCGAGGTGGCTTGGCATGTTACCGACCGCACCCCACACGAGGGTCCCATTCTTGCCGTGCAGGGCGCGCAGCGCGTCCGGAGGGTTGCGGCCGACCACGTGGAAGGTCGCATCGGGGAAGCGCTGACGGATCGCGGGAAGCAACCGCTCGAGCACCCGCCGCGCAGCCGCGATATTGGGTGCATAGTCCATCTGCCCCGTGAAGATCAGCCGGGGTCCGCCGCACTCAAGCATCGCCGAAGCTGGTTCAGATCGCGCCGGATCGAACAGCTCGCTGTCGATCCCGTTGCGCAGCGTGCCAACCGCGCAGTCGAGCCGATCCTGCGGCAGCAACCGCGCGCGGAACAGTGCGGCCTCTTCGTTAGAGACCAGCAGGCTCATATCGGCGCGGCGGGCGAGCCGGGCTTCCTCGGCGCAAAGCAAGCGTCCCTCGCGCGCATCGACCCAAGCCCGCGGGCCGCGACCAGCCACGGCATAGGCTTCGAACTTGGCCGAATCGACGTCGACGAAATCGTAGATCACCCGGCCTTTGAAGCTGCCCGGGATGTATTGTCCCATCTGCCCCGAGAAGGCGTAGATCGTCCCAATCGGGCGCTCGGCGAGAAGTTTGCGGACATAGGCGGCAAGCGCGGGATCGTGAAACGCGGTCAGGCTGACCGGCTGGCCCTTCGCCAATGCTTCCAGACCGGCTCGCACCATGCTCTTGCGTCGCTGAACCAGACAATGACTGGTAGCCACGGCAGCGAGTTCCGCTTCATGCGCCATATCCGCTGCATCGTCAGCAAAGGTCGCGACATGCACCGGCGCGAGCCCGGCCAGATGTCGCAGCACATGGTGCGAGCGGATCTTGTCGCCGCGATTGGGCGGGAACGGGATCCGGTGCGACAGGAACAAGATTTCGCCGCTCATCCCAGTCCTCGTGCAATGTGCGGGCCGATTCTGTTGGCGAGCGGCAATGGGAGGCGTTTCCACAGCGCGATCCGGGCAGCATGCTTGGCACTGGTCGGGTCGGCATCGCGCGGTGCCGCCCCGGGCGCGGTCCAGACCGCGTAGGACAGCGGCTCGGGCTCGAAGCCCCAGTTGCGCTTGAAATCGTATGCCCCGCTGTGCGTCTTCGAGCGTCCGAAATCGAACCGCTCGCACCCGCGTCGGCGGGCGTGGAGCATCAGCTCGTAATACATCCGGTCATTGGCGCGCAGCCGCCGTGCGGCGTGAGTGCCGCCGCCCCAGTAGGGCATGACCGCGCCGTCATGATACAGCGACAACACGCTCGCGACGGGGTTGCTTCCGTTCCATACGGTCAGGATATCGGCATCGCTGCCAAAGGCATCGAGCACTTCGGCAAACAGCCGCGCCGGGAACACCGGGGTGCCGAGGTTGCGGACGCTTTCGGCATAGACAGCGTGGTGCGCAGCGCGCTCGGTGGCGGCTGTACCGACAGTTACGGTCAGTTCGCCCGTCAGCCCCTTGCGCACTTCGGCCCGCTGCTTGCGCGGAATTTGCGTGAGCTGCGCTTCGTCGTCGGCGGCAACCGGCAAGACGAACCCGCAATGTGAATCGCGCTTGATTGACCACCCGGCACGGCGCTGCGGCAGCAGCCCGCCGCGAAGTTCGATTGCACTGCAGCTCAGCCGCAAAGCCAGTTCTTCAAGCGCGGCAAAGATGCCAGCACCAGACACGCCATCCGCAGCAAGCAGCCCGCCACCCACTGCAAAGCCGCTCGAGGCGATCATGCGGCCGAACAACGGCGAGTGAATTTCGGTCAGCGGCAGATAGGCAGCGATCTCCCCGCCGCGCTCGGCCAGCAAGGCGTGCGCGCGGTTGCCGGTACCTGCGGCGCTGGCGAGCAGCCAGGCGGGGCGATGGAACGGGGTGCCATCGGGGTGCGCCTGCACGAACGCCTCGATCCGGCGCAGTTCGGCCGGATCGTCAAGGCTCGCCGCGCTTACGCGCAGCGCTGCCGGCCGGAACGGCGCATTCATGCCGCCAGATCCACCGCATGTGCGGCTTCGCGGTGCGCCAGCACGTCCATCCGGCCCCATTCGAACTCGCGCACCAACTGCTCAAGCTTGGCCGCCATTACGCCCAGGTTGGTGTAGTGCCGCACGCGTGAGCGAAGCGTCGCGCCGGTCACCCGCGGCTGATCGGGATCGATCTCCCACGGGTGGAAATAGAACACCGCCGGGCGCTGATCGCGAGTGTTGACCTGGCGGATTGCCCAGCGCGAGAAGCCATAGGGCAGCACGCGGAAGAACCCCCCACCACCTGCGGCCAAGCGCCGACCGGCGAAATGCGCGGTGGTCACCGGCAATTCGATCAGATCGCTCCATGGCAGCGGCTTGAAGGCAAAGCGCGGCGCTTCGGGCCAGCCGTAATGATCGTGGCTGATCGGCGCGACGCTTGAGCTGTAGGCAAAGCCTTGCTCGGCGAGCACCATATAGGCCCACGGCGAGCGCTGATCGATCGAGAAGCTCGGCGCGCGGTAGCCGGTGATTTGCACCCCGGCAGCGTCTTCCAGCACCTTGCGGCTGCGTTCGAGATCCGCGGTGAAGGATTTGGCGTCGAGCCGGAACACGCGTTCGTGGTCCCACCCGTGGCTGGCCAGTTCGTGACCCGCATCGACGATCCGGCGCATCAGGCCGCCGTGGCGCTGCGCCACCCAGCCCAGTGTGAAGAATGTCGCCTTGACGTCGGCTGCGGCGAACATCTCGAGGATTGCGTTGCAATTGCGCTCAACCCGGTCGGACATCCCGTCCCAGTGGCTGCGGTCGATCACGCCTTCGAAGGCGCCGACCTGGAACCAGTCCTCGACATCGACCGAGAGTCCGTTGACCACGCGTTCCGTCATGCGCCCCGCGCCTCCCGCTCAGATCAGGCCGCAGCGCGGTTGGCGTCGTCGGCTTCGATCCACTCGATCAGCATGGTCAGCGTGTGGCGGATGGTGCGTTCCTGCTCGAGCATCTTGGCCTCGAAACCGCTGAGCTTGGCCTCGATTGCGGCAAGGCCTGCGCCGTGCGCCGGATCGGCCGGTACTGTTTCCTGCTCGTTGGCCAATTCGATCACCGCTTGCTGCAATTCAGCGATTTGCGCATCGCGTTCGGCAAGCATCGATTGCAGCTGCGCGAGGGCAACCGCATCGACCGGTGCCGGCGCCGAAGCGGCTGCCACAGGAGCAGCAACCGATTCAGCTTTCGCCGCAGGCCTGTTGAGCTGCAGCGTACCGTCAAGCTCAAGCTCTTCGAGCACGCCGCTGAGCATCGCCCCGTCGATCCGGTTGCGCTGGTCGACCGCGCCCAGCATCATCAGCCGGTTGCAGATCTGGTTGATCCGGCGCGGAACGCCGCCCGATGCTTCGAACAGTTCGGTGAAGACGCGCTGGTCGAATTTGGGATTGCCGTTCCAGCCGACGCATTTCAGGCGGTGCTCGATGTAAGGCTGGACTTCGCCCAGCTCCATCGCATCGAGGTGGTGCGCCGCGATAACCCGCTGGCGCAGCTGTTCGAGCTGCGGATGTTCCTGGATCGTATCGCGGAATTCGGGCTGGCCGAGCAGCAGCGTCTGGAGCAGCGGATGCGCGCCGAGCTGGAAGTTCGACAGCATGCGCAGCTCTTCGAGCGCATCGATCGCCAGGTTCTGGCTTTCATCGACCACCAGCAGGCAGCGCCGACCGGCGCGCGCTTCGTCGTGGAGGAAGGCCTCGATTGCGCCCAGCGCGCTGGCCTTGTCGTGCCCCTCGACGATCAAGCCGAACGCCTGCGCGACGACGTGGACCAGCTCTTCGCCGTCAAGCTTGCTGGTGACGATCTGCGCCGCAGTCAGCCGCGCCGGATCGATTGTCGCCATCAGGTGTGCGACCAGCGTGCTTTTGCCCGCGCCGACCTCGCCGGTGATGACCACGAAGCCTTCGCCCTGGGCGAGCCCGTATGAGAGGTACGACAGCGCCTTGCGATGCGTCAGGCTCTCAAAATAGAAGGTCGGATCCGGCGTTAGCTGGAATGGCCGCCCGGTCAGCCCGTAAAAGTCGTCGAACATCTTCAAATTCCCTTTCCAGGCTCAGAACGAGTAGCGCAGGCCGACCAGCCCCGAGGCGGTCCAGATATCCTGCAGCACCTCGCGGTTGACGCCGTTGATCCCTACCGCAGCGGTCGCGGTCAGATTGCCGCTGAGCGAGCGGTAGTAAGCTGCGGTTGCACCGATCGAGCTGCTGTTGCCAGCCAAGGCGTCTCCGCTTTGGTACCAGTTGGCCCAGACATTGGTGCCGAAGCTGGAGTTGCGATCGATCCGCCCGTTGAGATAGGCCGCGGCCCAGTAGTTCTCGTCGATCACGCCGTTGGCCAGCGCGAGCACCGTGCCCGGCGCGGCGATGAAGCTGTGCCGGTCATAACCAGCGCCCACGCCATACTGCAGGCTGTTGCCTTGGATCCCCAGGCTCGCCATCACCCCGCGGCCGCGGAAGGTGGCCGAGCGGACCGAGCCGAGTGCGCCGTTAAGGCAGCCCCCGCCGCTGTTGCCGTTCGTGCCCGGCAAGCCCGCAACGCAGGTGCTCAGCCCGCCGGTCAGCGGATTGCGCAAGCCTTCGAACTGGGTCGGCAGATCGGCCAGGGCCTGGTTGAGCCGCCCGCCAAAGCCCGAAATCCCGTCATAAACCGAGACATTGAACGTGGTGCGCGAATTGGGCGCGTAGGCAAAACTGCCAAAATAGGTCATCGAACCGTAGCGCCGCCCGACATGTGCTTCGAGCGCGGTGCGGCGGCTTGGGCGCCACATCACGCCGGCATCCCAGATCAGCCCTTCGCTCCGGTAAGCAATCTGGCGAGGCTGGCTCTTGTCGGTGAGATAGCGGCCATTGGCGCTGCGCACCGGCAAGCCGGTTACCGTATCGATCACCGCGTCGCGCTGCGACACTTGGACCTTTTCATAGCCGACCCCGCCGACCAGCGCCAGATCACTGCCAAGCGGCAGCAGCACATCGGCGCGGACATGCTTGTCGTCGATCCGCTGATCGAGATTGGACACATCTTCATGGTTCCAGCCGCCGCCCAAGCCCAGCCCGATCGGCAGGACAGTCCCGGCCTTGGTGCCGAAATGGAGCACGGCGTGATGCACTGTGCCTTCGTCGTAGAGATCGACCGGGGTCTGGCCCGGGCCAACAGGCAAGACGTTAGGCGTGGTTACCCGGCTGTAGCCGAAGCGGTAATGCCCCTCGACATCGATAGCACCGAGCTGGGTCTTGAGCGACGGGCCGATATAAGCCCCGTAAACCTGCGCCGAGCTGTTGCCGAATTCGAGCCCCGGGGTGGTCGAGCCATTGCCGTTGACGCTCATCCGCGCGGCCATCGCCCCGCCTTCGAGGAACAGCGTGCGCGGAATAAGGCCAACGCTGGCGCGGGCGACGCCGCTGACCACATCGCTGTCGCTCACCTTGTTGCTGCCCCAGCCGAACCGGCGCTCATAGCGCACTGCAACCCCGGCCTGCGCATTGCGGCCATTGAGGTTGGCTTCAAGCCCGGCAGCCACGGTCGAATAGGTCAGTGTCTCGTTGCCCGGCGAAAGTTCGGCGGTCACGACCTGCTGCGCCTCGATATACGGCGTCACTTTGACCCGACCGGTGCGCTTGACCATGCCGCCAAGACCTTCGGAGCTGTCTCCGTCATCGACCGCTTCGTCGCCATTGTCCGAGCCGCTGTCGCTGCTCGCGCTGGCACCGCCCAGATCGCCATACGGCATCGACTGCGCCTGCGCAGCCCCGGGCAAACCCAAGGCCAGAGTGGCAGCAAGAGCGGCCAGCGAGGAAATGAATTGTGGCTTCATGGTCAGCCTCCGTATCCGTAGTAAGAGCCGAAGCGGCGACCGCTTGGGCTGAAGTGGACGGCATTCAGAACGAGTTGGATATTCGGGCAGGCCGAGAGCAGCGAAACTGCATCCTCGAGGCTGCTTTGTGCGGTCTTGTCACAGCGGGCGACGACCACTGCCTGGCCGACGTATTTGGCCAGAGCAGCGGCGGGCGAAGCGGCCAGCGCAGGCGGCGAATCGAAGATCACGAAGCGCTGCGGCGCGCCCTGCACCAGCCGGTCGAGCACGGTGCGGGTGCGTGAGCTGGAAAGGTATTCGGTGTCCGAGGTGGTCGCACTGCCCGCAGGCAGGACCCACAGCCCCGGCACATCTGTGCCGATCACGCAGTCGGCGGCGTCGATCTCGGGATTGGCGAGCGCGTCCATCAGTCCCGGACCGCCCGGCAAACCGAGCATCGACAGCACCGATGGCTTGGCAAAGTCGGCATCGACCAGCAGCACTTCGCATTCCTTCTCGGCGGCGATGGCCAGCGCCAGGTTGACCGAGGTGAAGCTTTTGCCTTCACCCGGATGCGGCGAACAGATCAGCACACGCTGCGCCGCCGGGCCCATGCCCTGCTGGGCCAGCTGATCGGCATTAAGCAGCAACTGGCGTTTGACGATGCGAAACTCCTCGAGCACCGCAGTGACGGTGCTTTCGGGCACGATCAGCCCCTGGTCGCGCAGATGCTGGCGGTTGACCGGGAAACGTTCGCCCTTGAACACCACCGGCTCGGGGCGCTTGGCCACGGCCTTACTCGGCGCGGCAGGCGCAGCCGGGGAAACGGGATCGAGCACTTCGCCGACCACCACTTCGGGCGCGGCACGCGGCGCAGGCTCGGGCGCGGCTTCGACAACCGGTTCGGCCACCGGCGAGACCACCGCATCCTCGATCACATCGTCGGCGCGGCGATAGCGGCGGCGCTTGCTCGGCGGCGGGATCAGATCCTCGGGGATCGGTGCGGAAGTCAGCTGGACGAGATCGTAATTACGCACCACGCGCTCGATCAGCGTCGCACCCTTGCGCTTGGGTGCAGCGTCCTCGGCTTCGCCTTCGGGCATCGGGATTTTGCTCTGTTCGGTCATACGTCCCTCAAGCCACCATGCCGCGCTGGATGAATTCGATTGTCAGCAGGATCACGAACAGTCCGCCCAGCGCGCCACTGGCGGCGTAGAACAGCTTCATCCGTTTGCGCCGCATGGCGCGTCCGGCATCGGTCAGCGTCTGGCTGATCGCACCGAGAACCGGCAGGCCCATTGCTTGCTCGAGCCGCCCGGTGGTGGCAAATGTCGAGCGCAACTGGCCAACCGCAAAGGCGGCGGCCGCACCGGCGCCAAGCCCCATGAACAGCACGAAGAACAGCAGCAGCGGACGATTGGGCGCAACCGGCGATCGCGGCGTGGTCGGCGGGTCGATCACCTGGAACTTGACCGCATTCTGCTGGGTATCGACCGAGCCGCGGATCTTGAGTTCCTCACGGTCATGGAGGAGCTTGTCGTATTGCTCCTTCATCACGTCGTAATCGCGGGTGATGCGCTGGTATTCGGCCGCCGATTCGGGGTTGGAAAACTGCTGCGCCGTGATCGAGGAAATCTCCTGCTGCATCGAAGCGCGCCGGGCCGAAAGCGATTGCACATTGGCAGCGCGTTCGGCGCGGATCGATTCGAGCGAGGAATAGGCCGGGTTGGGTGTGCCTGCACCGCCGCCATTGCCTTCAGCCGCCGCCGCGCCGCGCAGCGCAGCCACTTGGTTGCGCGCGGCAATCACGTCGGGATGGTTCTCGGTCAGCCCGCGCGCGCGCAGCGAATTGAGCTGTGCCTGCGCATCGTTGAATGCTCCGCGTGCGCCGCCGACTGGTCCGGCCCCGGCGATCGTGCGAGGGGTGCCAGCCATCTGGCCGTTGATTGCCGCGTAAGAGCTCTGCGCGGCAGCCAGATCGGCATCGATCCCGCGCAGTTCGGTGCGTGAAGCCTCAAGCTTTTGCAGGCCTGCGCCCGCTCCGCCGGCGAGGCTGGGGTTCTGTGCCTCGAACGCCAAACGCTTCTGCTCGGCGGATTCGAGATCCTTCTGGCGCTGTGCCAGCTGCTGATCGAGGAATGTGAGCGAGGTCGACATCTGGCCGCGATTGCCGGTGAGGTTCTCTTCGCGGAAAATGTCGATCAGCCGCTGGACCACGGCCTGCGCGATTTTGGCATTGGCAGCGTCCGAGTTCGAACTATCGCCGTAGCTGGCAGTAATCGAGAACAGGTTGGCTTCATCGCTTTCGACCTTGATCTTCTTGCCGAGCGACAGGACCGCGCCTTCCATCTGCTTGGGCGAGGTGATGCCCTCACCGATCGGGGTACCGCGAATGACCTTCTCGAGGTTGACCGCACTGGTCAGCGTCTGGCGCACCCGGTCGATATTGTTTTTGGTGTCGCCGTGGCCGAGGCCCATCTGCTCGGACAGGACGTCGTCAAGCTGGACGTAAATCCGCGCCTTGCTCTCATAGCTGTTGGGCACCATCGCCACGACCAGCCAGCCCATCAGGCACAGCCCCCAGGCCACCCCCAGCGCGAGCCAGCGGCGGTGCCAGACCGAGTAAATGGCCGAGCGCAATTCGTCGTAAATGTTGGTCATCGCTTGCCCCCGCCCGCCAGTCTCAGAACTGGCTTTCAGGGATGATGATTACATCACCCGGCATCAGCATGACGTTGGCCTTGCTGTCACCGCGCTTGAGCAGATCGCCCAGCCGCAGCCCGTATTCCGCCTGCTTGCCGGTTTCCTTGTTGAAGCGGATCAGCTTGGCGCGGTTGCCTGCGGCATATTCGCTGAGACCCCCCACCGCGATCATCGCATCGAGCAAGGTCATGTTGGCACGGTAAGGCAACGAGGCCGGCTTGCCGGTCGCCCCGATCACGCGGACTTGCTGGCTGTAAGTCCCGGCGAACTTGTTGACGATGACCGAGACCAGCGGGTCCTGGATGAACTGCGAAAGTTGGAGTGTAATATCGTCGGCCAGCATCTTGGGGGTCTTGCCCACGGCTGGCATGTCGGTGATCAGCGGCGTGGTGATGCGCCCGTCGGGCCGGACCTGGACCTTGGCGCCGAGTTCGGGATTGCGCCACACGAAGATGGTCAGTTCGTCGAGCGGCCCGATGATGTAATCCTCACCCGGGCCTTCCTGCATCGCCACGAACGAGGCAGGAGGAAGCTGCGGACCGCTGCTGCCACCGGCGCAGCCGCTCAGCGTCAGGCTGAGCATGGCACTGCCTGCCAGGAGGCGATGGAAGCGGTTGATTTGCATAGCGACATCCTTCAGCGGTGCCGCGCCATGCCGCAGGAGAGTTCTACCCACAGCGAAGACCCGGCAATTTCAGCCTCCGCTATCGTAAAAAAGGGTGAATATTGCGTTAGCCTTAAGTGCAGATTCGGTGCGCACATCGGCCCGGTCCCGGTTTGGGACGGCATTGCAGGTGAGTGTTAAACCAGCATCTCTGCGGCCGGACCGTGGCCGAGGAACTGCGCTGGGCTGGCGCTCGCACCGTAAGCGCCGGCACAGAACACCGCGACCAGATCGCCGACTTCGGCATGCGGAAAGCCGCCTTTTTCGGCGAGCCGGTCGAGCGGGGTGCACAGGCACCCGACCACGCTGGCTTCTTCCGCGACCGGCGCATCGAATTTCGTCGCGATCGCGACTGGATAGTTGCGGCGCACCACCGTGCCGAAGTTTCCGCTGGCGGCAAGCTGGTGGTGCAGCCCGCCGTCGGTGATCAGGAAGACCTCGCCGTGGCTGACCTTGCGGTCAACGATCTCAGTGAGATAGACCCCGGCTTCGCCGACCAGATAGCGCCCCAGTTCGAGGCAAAACTGGGTTTCGACGAGCACTGGCGGGAGCTGAGACAGCGCTTCGCCGAGTGCCGCGCCAATGGTTTTCACGTCGACCGGCTCGTCTCCGGGAAAGTACGGAATGCCAAGCCCGCCGCCGAGGTTGCAATGCGGCAGCGGCGCGCCGCTGGCTTCGGCGAGTTGCGCGGCAAGTGCCAAAGCTTGCGCCTGGGTATCGATAATCGCCGCCCCACTCAGTGCCTGGCTTCCGGCAAAGATATGAAACCCGCGCCATTCCGCGCCGCTGGCGATGACCATGCGGGCGAGCGCCGGAACCCGCTCGGCATCGATCCCGAACTGCTTGGCGCCGCCGCCCATCTTCATGCCCGAACCTTTTAGGTCGAACTCAGGGTTGACCCGGATCGCGAGCCGCGGTGTGATCCCGAGCCGATCTGCCGCATCGAGCGCGCGGCCGGCCTCACCCTCGGATTCAAGGTTGAGCGTAACCCCGGCAGCGATTGCTGCCTCGAGTTCAGAAGTGCGCTTGCCCGGCCCGGCGAAACTGATCCGGTGCGGGTCAATTCCGGCTTGTTGAACCAATTGCAGCTCGCCAGCGGAAGCAATGTCGAATCCATCGACCAGTTCAGACATCAGTTGAAGAACCGGCGCAAACGGATTTGCTTTCACAGCATAATGTACCGCGACTCTGCTCGGCAATGCCGCGAACAGTTCGCCCACACGGCGGCGGATCATTGCGGCGGAATAAACAAACAGCGGGGTCTGCCCGGCCTCGGCCACCAGTGCCGACGCAGTCCGGGTGCCGATCGCGAGCTCGCCATCGATCATCGCGAAACCGGGCGGGATCGGGCCGAGCGGCTTCATGCGGAAAGTTCCGCATAAAGACCGGCACGGTCAATCTTGCCATTGGGCGAGATTGGCATCGCCTCGCGCCAGTGTATTTGTTTGGGCTGCATGAAATTAGGTAACTGTTGCATAAGGATACGCGGTAATTCTTGTTCACCAGATGAGGAAGTATGCTTGGAGCGGACGACAAGGTGAACCGCGTGGCCCAGCCGCTCATCGGGAATGCCCAAGGCGACCGCCTCAGCCACCAGCCCGCTCGCCAGCGCCGCTTCCTCGATTTCGTGGGGGCTGATCCGGTTGCCCGCCGACTTGATCATCGCATCCCGCCGCCCGGCAAAATAGAGCAGACCATCCGCTGCGCGCCGAACCCGGTCGCCCGACCAAACCGCAGTGCCGCCAAAGTGAGAGGCAGCGGGCGCCGCTTTAAACCGCTCAGCGGTACGTTTGGGATCCTGCCAGTAGCCCTGCGCCACCAATGGCCCGCAATGGACGAGCTCGCCCTCTGCGTCGTCGGCGGCGAGAGCGCCATCGTCGCCGATCACCAGCACTTCGGCATGCGGGATAGCCTTCCCCATCGAGGTCGGATGCAGATCGACCAACGCAGGATCGAGGTAGGTCGAGCGGAACGCTTCGGTCAGGCCGTACATCGGGAATAGCCGGGCCACCGGGAACAGCGCGCGCAATTTGTGCACCAGATCGACCGTCAAGGCACCGCCCGAGTTGGTCAGCCGTCGCAATCGCGCTGCTGTTGCGCTGTGCCACTCAAGTTCGGTCAGTTGGATCCACAGCGGCGGCACTGCGGCAAGCGTAGTGACGCCGTGACGCTCGACTGCCTTCACGACGTCGCGCGGGGTCAGGTAATCGAGCGGTACGACGCTGCCCCCGGCGTACCAGGTGCTGAACAGCTGGTTCTGCCCGTAATCGAACGACAGCGGGAGCACTGCCAAAGTTACGTCATTCGCCGCAAGCGCCAGATATTCCGCAACGCTTTCGGCCCCCAACCACATATTCGCATGGCTCAGCATCACCCCCTTGGGTTTGCCGGTCGAGCCGCTGGTGTAGAGGATCGCAGCCAGGTCGTCGGGATCGGCGGTCGAAGCACCAAGCGCTCCTGCCTCGGCAGACAGTGCTTCCTCTTCACTCACGGTCTGGAAACCCAAGGGCAGATCGCCATCAACCAGCGTCCCCAAACGTGCCGGGGTCCCGATCAGCAATTTCGCCCCGCTGTCAGCAAGGATGTGCGCCACCTGCGCGCGTTTGAGCAGTGGGTTGACCGGTACGTGCACCAGCCCGGCGCGGGCCGCAGCCAGCGGCATCAGGCAGGTGAGCTCGCCTTTGGCCGCCCAGCTTGCTACGCGGGCACTTGGTTCAGGCACCACCGATTGCAGCCAGCCTGCGAGCCGCGCGACACGATCCCTTAAGTCCTTGTAGTTAAGGGTGCCCCCGCGCAGCACCAGAGCCGGTGCCGCATCCCGCCCGCGCAGCGCGAGATGGTCGAGCGGCCGGATCGCAGTTTCGGGCGGGCTAGACAAGGTTCGGGTGGCTCCGGGAACAGGAAGTGCGCTGTGGTCGTGGTTAACTATCACGATGATCTTAACGAAGTGCAAGGCGGCGCTTTGCCTGCCCTCACCCCGTTCGACCGGATCGAATGGTGGCAGGGGCTGGCGGAGCATTGCGGCCTCAAGCCCCTTGTCGTGCGAGCTAGCGACGGCGACGAGTGGGCTCAACTCTCCTTGCAGCGCAACGAAAACGGGCTTTCCTCGCTGTGCAATTGGTACAACTTCGTCTGGCGACCACAGCTGACCGGAGATGGCGGCAAGCTGCTCGTTCCGCTCGCGCAAAATCTCGCCAAGCGCGCCTCGCTTGTCAGCCTTTCGCCCCTACCCGACGAAGCGGGTGAAGCTTCGCAACTCGAAGCCGCGTTCCGAGCTGCAGGGTGGATCACCTTCCGCAAGCAATGCGACGTCAATCACGTCTTGCCGGTGAATGGCCGCAGCTACGCCGAATTCCTCGCCGGCCGGCCCGGGCAAGTCCGCACCACTCTCAAGCGCAAGGCGAGCAAGGTCACGGTGACCATCGAGAGCACATTCAATCCTGTCAGCTGGGCCGCCTATCAGGCGATCTATTCCGAAAGCTGGAAGCCGGGCGAAGGTTCTCCCGCGTTCCTGCGCGCCTTTGCCGAGGTTGAAGGGGCTGCGGGGCGTTTACGATTAGGTCTGGCGCGTGCTGACGGCGTTCCGGTCGCAGCGCAGTTCTGGACGGTGGAGAACGGCATCGCCTACATCCACAAGCTGGCGCACACCGAGGCTTCCAAGCCGCTTTCGCCCGGCACCACCCTGTCGGCCGCGCTGTTCGAACAGGTGATTGACCGTGACCGGGTCGAACTGGTCGATTTCGGCACCGGCGACGACGGGTACAAGCGCGACTGGATGGAGCTGATACGTCCGCGCTACCGGCTCGATTGCTACCGCCCCGCCAATCCGCGAAACTGGTTGGCGATAGCCCGGCAAAGCTTGCGCGCGATGCTACGGCGCGGCTAGAGGGCGGATCATGGACACGACCGACCGCAAGCTACGCACCATTCTGGCTGACGTGCTGGGCTTGAAGCCCGACCAGGTAGCCGATTTTACGGCGGATACCGGCCTGTTCGGCGACCTGCCCGAACTCGATTCGATGGCAGTGGCGGGGCTGCTCACCGAAATGGAAGACCGGCTCGAAATCCTGATCGATGAGGACGAGATCGACGGCGATGTTTTCGAGACTTACGGCAGCCTGCTCGCGTTCACCCGCGCCAAACAGGACACCGGGTGACGCCTGCCATCTATCCTTGCCCCCTGCCCGGCGGCGCGGCGGCTCAAGAATATGCGCTGACCTTCGATGCGTCGCGCAAATATCGCGTGCTGATCGCGCCCGCGCTGTTCGATGAAGGCCACAAGTTGCGGCGCTTCACTGTCGAAGTTATGCGCCGGCTCGACGGTGCGGGGATCGACTGTGTTCTGCCCGATCTGCCCGGTCTCAACGAGAGCGAGCAGGATCTTGCGCTGATCGAGCCCGAAGACTGGCGCATGGCGCTCGAGGCGGCGGCGCGGCATTTCGAAGCGACTCATGTTCTCGCATTGCGCGGCGGCGGACTGGTGCTGCCGGGCAAGCTGGGCGGCTGGCACTATGCTCCGGTCAAGGGTGCAAGCTTGCTCAAAACCATGCTGCGCGCGCGGATTATCGCGTCGCGCGAAGCGGGCCGCGAAGAAACGCTCGAAAGCCTGATGGATCAAGGGCTGGCGATGGGGCTTGAGCTGGCGGGCTATTCGCTCTCGGGCGAAATGCTGCGCCAATTGGGCGAGCTTGTGCCTGGCAAGCAGCCCGGGATCACCGCAATCGAACACGAATTGCTCGGAGGCGGGCCGCTGTGGCTGCGCGCCGAGGCTGATGAAGACCGCGCTCAGGCCGATGCGCTGGCGGCGATCATCGCGGTGGGTGTGGAAGCATAATGCGCCGTCACATCGCCTTCGAATGCACCAGCGACACCTTGATCGGAACGCTCGATTCCGCTGACGGGCCTGCGGGCCTGCTGATTGTCACTGGCGGCAACGAATTGCGCTGTGGGCCTTATGGCAGCCACGCCGAGCTGGCGCAGAAGGTCTCCGCAGCAGGGTTTCCGGTGATGCGTTTCGACCGCCGCGGGGTAGGTGACAGCAACGGTTTCAACGCCGGGTTTACGCAGAGTTCAGATGATATTGCCGCCGCAATCACTGAGTTTCGTTCGGCTTTTCCACGAATGAAACATGTCGCAGCCTATGGCAATTGCGATGCGGCGAGCGCCTTGATGCTCGCGCAAGGACAAGGCTGCGATGCACTTGTCCTCGCCAATCCGTGGACTTTCGATCCAGAAATGGAGGCAGAGCCCGAGGCAGCCGCGCCGCCGCAAATGACCCCCGGCGCGATTCGGGCGCACTACCTGCGCCGCCTGACCGATCCGCGCGCGCTGTTGCGATTGCTGACCGGCAAGGTCAGGATCGGGCAATTGGCAGGCAGCTTGGCGAACGCGGTCAAGGCAGCTCCGCCGCCAAGCTCGCTGGCACAGGACATGGCCGCCGGCCTCGCGCAGTTCTCCGGCTCAGTCTCACTGCTGATCGCCGAGCACGACCGCACCGGGCAGGTGTTCCTGTCGCACTGGAATTCCGCCGATCAGCGCTTGCGGATTTGCCCCAAGGCCGGGCACAGTTTCGTCGAGCCGCAAGCGCGGATCTGGCTGCAGGGGCAGCTATTGGGCGCGCTGCGTTCGCTCGGTTAGTCGCGCGCCTGGCGGTGTTCGCGCGCCGCCAGAAACCGTTCGGCATCGAGCGCGGCCA
>JARXKR010000227.1:1486-3078 GCA_030271565.1 Pseudomonadota bacterium | reverse complement strand
CGCGCTGGCTGCTGCGGCTCGGGCTGTTTCTTTACGACCATATCGGCGGGCGCAAGCTGTTACCAGCAACGCGCACAATCGACCTCAAGCGCCATCCGGCGGGCACGCCACTCAAGGCCGGATTCGCCACCGGGTTCGAATATTCGGACGGCTGGGTCGACGATGCCCGGTTGGTGCTGCTCAACGCCAAGGATGCCGCCGAGCGCGGGGCGGAGGTCCGCACCCGCACCAAGGTGACCGGGGCCAAGCGCGCCGGCGAGGTGTGGGAGATCGTCACCACTGCTGGCACCTTCCGCGCCAAGGCTTTGGTCAACGCTGCCGGGCCACAAGTGCTCGATGTGGAGAATACGCTGGGCGATGCGCCTGAATATGGCATGCGGCTGGTGCGCGGCAGCCACATCGTGGTGCGCAAATTGTTTGGCCACCCCTACGCCTATTTCTTCCAGCTCGCCGACGGGCGGATCTTTTTCGCGATCCCCTATGAGCGCGATTTTACCTTGATCGGGACCACCGATCGCGACCAGGCACCGGGCGACCCGATTGCGGCAAGCGACGAAGAGATCGCCTACTTGTGCGAGGGTGCGAATAAGTACTTCAAGACCGCGATTACCCCCGTCGACGTGGTCTGGACTTACTCGGGAGTGCGCCCGCTGGTCGATGACGGCTCGGGCAAACCCGAGGCGGCGACGCGGGGGTACCGGCTGGAACTGTCCGAAGCGGGAGAAGGTGCGCCCTTGCTCAGCGTCTATGGCGGGAAGATCACCACTTACCGGCATCTGTCGGAGGAGGCGGTGGACTTGCTCGCGCCACGTTTGTCGGCGCTGTCGGGCAACGCCTGGACCCGCAGCGCCGCGCTGCCCGGCGGGGATTTTCCCATCGACGGTCTGGAGGCGCTCAAGGCCGCCTTAGCAGCGGATTATGCCTTCCTTGCCCCCCACGATATCGACCGGATCGCGCGCGCCTATGGCACCCGCGCGAGGGTCTGGCTGGGCGAGGCGCAGGGCTGGCAGGCCTTGGGACGCGATTTTGGCGGCGGCTTGACCGCTGCCGAGGTCGATTATCTGCGCGCCGAGGAATGGGCGGTCAGCGCCGAGGACGTGCTGTGGCGGCGGAGCAAGCTCGGGTTGCGGTTGAGCGCCGAGCAGGTGGCGGCGCTGGCGGGCTATCTGGCTGCTTAGGTTCTCTCCATTTTGCGAAGCCAAATGGGGAGGTGGCAGCGCGAAGCGCTGACGGAGGGGTATCGGCGCTGGCCTTGATAACCCCTCCGTCTGGCCCTTTGGGCCATCCACCTCCCCATTTGCACTTCGTGAAAATAGAGAGGACCTAAGCTAATTCGCCCCCAACCGCCGCCACGCCAGTTCGGCAAATTCGCACAGCAGCGGGCGCGTGTCCCTCGGATCGATGATATCCTCGACATTGAACCGTTCGGCGCTGCGAAAGGGGCTGGTGACCTTGCCGAGCCGCGCCTTGATCGCGGCGAGTTCGGCTGCCGGGTCGGCAGCCGCTTCGATATCGCTCTTGTAGGCCACCTCCAGGCCACCGGCGATCGGCAGGCTGCCCCAGTCGCCCGACGGCCAGCAATAGCGGTACTG
>JARXKR010000227.1:0-1386 GCA_030271565.1 Pseudomonadota bacterium | reverse complement strand
TCCCACGATCCTCCGAGGAAGCTGGGGTCGCTTGCCAGCACCATCACCGGCCAGCCGTCGAGCCGGGCCAGCGCGGTGATCGCGGCGCGGCCCCATTGCGCCCCGATCTCGAACACGGTGCCGTGATCGAACAGCAAGCCCATCGCCCGGCGCATCGAATAGACCTGCTTGTCGCCGCGCGGCACCAGGCTGAGCAGCGCCTCCTCGCGGCGATCTGCGGGATCGCCGCTCTCCATCCGCCGCGCGGTTTGGCCGACATATTCGGGCATGAACGACAGGAAATGCCGCGCGCGGGCGAAGGCTTCGGCTTCCGAGGCCACCTCGTCATCGACCACGCCGTTGCGGGTGTGAATGTCACTGCCGCCAAGCGCTTCCTTGGCTTCCTCGTGGTTGGCCGAACCCTCGTCCTTCCAGCCTGCGCCCAGCGCGTCGACCACGGCGGGTCCGGCGGCGAAGATCTGGCTGAGCCCGCGCACCATCACCGAATAGTGGCTCGCCGCGATCCGCGCCGCGCCAAGGCCTGCGGTCGGCCCCAGCGCCAACGCGACCACCGGCACCGTGTCGAGGTTCTTCACCACCTCGCCCCACATGTGCACCGCTGGGATATAAGTCGCGCCGATCATTTCGAGCGTCTTGACCGAGCCACCTCCGCCGGTGCCGTCGATCATGCGGATAATCGGCAGGCGCAATTCGTGCGCCATCTTTTCGGCCTGCTCCATCTTGCGGCCGATCCCGGCATCGGCCGCGCCGCCGCGGATGGTGAAATCGTCCGCCGTGGCCACCACCGGGCGGCCACCCACCAGCGCCTTGCCGAACAGGAACGGCGCGGGGAGCACGCCGGTCAGCTCGCCGTTCTCGTCATAGCTGCCCTTGCCGGCGATCTTGCCGATCTCGCGGAAGCTGCCCGGATCGACCAGTCCGGCGAGCCGCGCGCGGGCATCCAGCTTGCCCCGCCCATGCTGCCGCGCGACCTTGTCGGCGCCGCCCATTTGCTCGGCCAGCGCCTCGCGGGCGCGGAGTTCTTCGAGTTCCCTGGCCCAGGTCATCTGCTCCCCTTCCCTAGAGGGAAGGGGTCGGGGGATGGGTGTACCACGCCCGCGAGTGTCGAACCCCCACCCCCGGCCCCTCCCCATGGGGAGGGGGGATTCATGCCGCGTCTCCAGCGACAGGATCAATCCGCGCGAGCAAGGCCTCGACCTGCACCTGCGCCCCGGCCACCGCGTTCAGCTCCGCCACCGTCCCGTCGAACGGCGCGACGAGGCTGTGCTCCATCTTCATCGCCTCGAGCGTGAGCAGCTTCTGCCCCTTGGTCACGACATCCCCCGCCGCAACCTCGACCGCGATGATCTTGCCCGGCATGGGCGAGAGGATATCGCCGTCGTGGGC
>JARXKR010000226.1 GCA_030271565.1 Pseudomonadota bacterium | reverse complement strand
GGTGCAGCGGGTCCGTTGAAAGGGTTTTAACCACAAATCAGGGTAAACAGAGTGTTATTTTGCACAGCGGGCTGTGGCCGCGATCGGGCGACACACAAAAAGAGGCTCGCGCAGAGATCGCAGAGTGCGCAGAGGAATTCAACCCAGCCGAAGGCTTTGTATGGCAGAGTCCTGATGCGTTAAGCGGCTTCGCCGTATTCAGGTTATCCTATCTCTGCGCTCTCTGCGGCCTCTGCGCGAGCTACACCTTCTTCCCGCAGCCTCTAACCCAGTTCGACCTGATCGACCTCGTATCCCGAGGCGCGCAATGCTGCGACCAGACCGTCGAGTTGTTCCTTGTCGCGGGCTTCGCACTCGATGTCGGCGGTCAGGCCCTTGGCGGGCAAGTGCGTGAAGATGCGCTGGTGGTAGATTTCGATGATGTTGACATTGTGGCTGTCAAACTCGCGCATCACCTTGAACAGTGCGCCGGGGCGGTCCTGCAGGGTCAGCCGCAACCGCGCAAGCCGCCCCGAGCGCGCCAGATCGCGCAGCAGCACATTGGCGAGCAGGCGGGTATCGATATTGCCGCCGGTGATCGGAATGCCGATCTTCTTGCCCTTGAACAGCTCGGGATAGGCGAGCACCGCCGCGAGCCCCGCCGCGCCCGCGCCTTCGGCCACGGTCTTCTCGATCTGCAGCAACAGCGAGACCGCGCGCTCCAGATCGGCTTCGCTCACCAGCACTATATCGTCGAGCAGGCCATCGAGCACTTTGGAGGTAAACGCCCCCGGCTCATTCACCGCGATACCTTCCGCCAGCGTATCCCCGCCGCACGGCAGCTCGGCGTGCTTGAGCCGGTTGTACATCGAGGGGAACAGCTGCGCCTCGACCCCGATCAGGCCGATGTCGGGCCGAAGCGCGCGCGCCGCCGTGCCCATGCCCGAGGCGAGCCCGCCCCCGCCGATCGGGATCACCAGCATGTCGAGTTCGGGCACTTGCTCGAGCATTTCGAGCGCCACGGTACCTTGTCCGGCGGCGACATGCGGATCGTCGAACGGGTGGACAAAAGTCAGCCCCAGCTCGTCCTCGAGCTGGCGGGCGTGGGCATAGGCCTCGTCGAAAGTCTCGCCGTGCAGGATCACCGTGCCGCCGAGCACTTCGGTCTGCATTACCTTCACCGTCGGCGTGGTGCGCGGCATGACGATAGTCACCGGCACACCCAGCCGGGTGCCGTGATACGACAGGCCTTGGGCATGGTTGCCGGCCGAAGCGGCGATCAGCCCGCGGTTGCATCGCTCTGCGCCCAGCAGCAGCATCGCGTTAAGCGCGCCGCGTTCCTTGTAGGCCGCAGTAAATTGCAGGTTCTCGAACTTGAGCCAGATATCCGCGCCAGTGATCTCGCTGAGCGTGCGGCTGTAATCCATCGCGGTCATCACCACCGCGCCCTCGATCCGCGCGGCGGCCTGGCGCACGTGGTCGATTGTCAGGAGCGGTTCGGCAAGATCGGTGGTCATGTTCATCGCGTTTGGGCCGTAATGCAAAGACGGCGCGATGCAAACCCTACGCTGGTGCTGAGAACCAGCGCGCCAACATCCGCGCGATCAGGGTGGCGACCACAATTGCCAGTGTATCGGCAATCCAGTCGCGCAGGTCGCTGTCGCGGTGGAGCGAGGGGATCATCTGCAGCACCTCGATCAAGGCCCCGAACGCCGACAGCTGCAGCCCGATCCGCCACGCCGGGATCTGCCGCCAGCCCAGGTTGGCCACGCCCGCGAGCGCGGCGAAGGCCAGCATGTGTTCGAACTTGTCGCCGAAACGGTCGATCGGCAGCTGCGGCGGTTTGGGCAATAGCGCCATGACCAGCGCAAAAGCGAGCAGCAGCCAGAACAGCGGGCGCAACCAGCGCGGCGAAAGCAGGCGTTCGATCGTGGTCTCCATCGGCAAGTGCGATAGAGGTCGTGGCGTTCAGCGCAAATGGATAATCGGTGGGCAAAATATGCATCTGGCGGGCAGCGGCAAAGCGGTTACAAGGCGGGCAATGACCACTCCCCTCAATGTCTCGTTCCTCGGCCTGGGCGTGATGGGCGGCGCGATTGCGCGGCACATCGGCGCCGCCGGACATCATTTGACCATTTTCAACCGCACCCCGGCGCGCGCCGCCGCATGGCGCGAGGCCAATCCCGCGCTGAGCGTGCGCCAGGTCGCCAGCCCGGCCGAGGCCGCCGAAGAGGCCGACGTGGTGTTGACTTGCGTCGGCAACGACGATGACCTTGCCGATGTGGTGCTGGGCCCGACCGGCGTGTTCTCCACGATCCGCGAGGGCGCAACCTTTATCGATCACACCACCGTCTCGGCCCGGATCGCACGGCAGATCGCGGTCGAAGCGCGCGACCTGCACGTTCACTGCGTCGATGCGCCCGTTACCGGCGGGCAAGCCGGGGCCGAGAACGGCCAGCTTACCGTGATGTGCGGCGGCCGCGCAGATGCGATCGAAGCTGCGCGCCCGGTGATGGAAGCCTATACCAAACGGATTGTCCATGTCGGCAAGGCGGGCGCGGGGCAGACCACCAAGATGGTCAACCAGATCGCCTTTTCGGGCATCCTCGCCACCTTGTCCGAGGCCTTGCGCTTTGCCGAGGCGGCGCATCTCGATCTCGACAAGGTTTATCAGGCAATTTCGGGCGGGGCATCGCAGTCATGGCAGATGGACAACCGCTGGCAGACAATGTGCGATGACAGCTTCGATTTCGGCTTTGCGGTAGATTGGATGAGGAAGGACATGGGGTTGGCATTGGATGAAGGACGTTCGCTTGGGGTTTCGTTGCCGGTTGCGGCGCTGATCGATCAATTTTTCGCCGAAGTGCAGGCGCTGGGCGGCGGACGGCAGGATACCTCCGCGCTGGTGCGCCGCTTGCCGCGCCGGGGGAAAGCCTGATGCGCGCGCTGCTCTTCGCCGGTTCCGCTTTGCTGGCACTCGCCTCGCCCGCAGGCGCCGACACACTGCTGGATAATGTCGATGGGGTGACGCTCGATGCCAGCAACGGTATCGACCATTTCACCGGCCTCGTGATCGGCGACGATGGCCGCGTGGCCAAGGT
>JARXKR010000225.1 GCA_030271565.1 Pseudomonadota bacterium | reverse complement strand
GCACGTCCGAAAAGGCCGCCCGCGCAGTGGTGCTATACCGCGCCAATGGCGAGGTGGCGAAGGATGACCTGCACGGCGCAGTTCCCGGGTGCCCGGTGGTGACCGGCCCGAATGGCACCTGCGATCTGTCGCGCTACGTGCCCGGCAGCAACGGCGCGCTGTTCTCGCCCCAGGGCGGCCTGCGCATATCGATGCGCGAACTCGCCAAAGTGGGCCAGATGCTCGCGCGCGGCGGTAAGGGGTTCCTGTCGCACAAAACCTTTGCCGAAATGACCGAGCCTGAGTGGCGTTTCGATGGCAGCAATGGTCTCGGCGAAGACGGCACCGCGAGCGGGTTCTTCTGCGCCTATGGCCTCGCGGTTCACCTGATCGGCGCAGGAGGGCGAGGCTGCCACGACGATCTGTTCGGTGACGGGCGGTTGCGCATTGGCCATTCGGGCGACGCTTACGGCCTCAAGAGCGGGCTGTGGATCGACCCCAAGAGCGGAAGGGGATTGGCCTTTTTCACCAGCGCGGTCCCAGACGATGCACCGAGCGGTCGCAGCGCGTTTACCGCCAGCGAGGAAGCAGTGGTCGGGCGCGCGCAGCACTGACCCGGGCCCTGCGCAGGATCACGAGTTTTCCTACCCGAGGGAAATGGGCCATGAACCCGATATGCCCGCTTTTCCGTCCGCTTCCCCTGCCTCAGGCTTGCGCCCTGCGGTCAATCGCGGCACCGACAATTTTTGTTCTATGACTGTGTCCACTGTGTCCACCCGTTCATCCGATCCGCTGCAAACCTTAACCGAGGTGTTCGGGTTCAGCAGCTTTCGCGGGGTGCAGGACCAGGTGGTCGGCCGCGTGCTGGCCGGGCAATCGACCCTGGCGGTAATGCCAACCGGCGCGGGCAAGTCGCTGACCTACCAGCTCCCTGCGGTGATGCTGCCGGGCACCTGCGTGGTGGTCTCGCCGCTGATCGCGTTGATGCACGACCAGCTGCGCAGCGCCGCAGCCAATGGCATCCGCGCCGCCAGCCTGACCAGCGCCGATATGGACCGCGAGGCGACGATCGAGCGCTTCCGCGGCGGTGAGCTCGATCTGCTCTACGTCGCGCCCGAACGCGCCAGCCAGCCCCATTTCCGCGAGCTGTTGAGCCAGGCCCCGGTCACGCTATTTGCGATCGACGAAGCGCACTGCGTGTCCGAATGGGGCCACGATTTTCGCCCCGATTACCGCCTGCTGCGTCCGTTGCTCGACAGCTTCGGCGAAATCCCCCGGCTCGCGCTGACCGCCACTGCGGATGCACACACCCGCGCCGATATCCTTGCGCAACTGGGCATTCCCGAGGACGGCCTGATCATCGCCGGGTTCGACCGGCCCAACATCCGTTACGTCGTCAACCACCGCGACAACCCGGTGCGGCAGATTGTGGCGCTGATGGCGCAGCAGCCCGGACCGGGGATCGTCTATGCGCAGACCCGCAAGAAGGTCGAGGACCTGGCCGACAAGCTCGCCGCCGCGACCGGGCGCACCGTGCTGCCTTATCACGCCGGGCTCGATCCGCAGGTCCGCAGCGCCAATCAGGCCGCGTTCGTGGCGAGCGAGGACATTGTGATCGTCGCCACGGTGGCGTTCGGGATGGGGATCGACAAACCCGACGTGCGCTTCGTCGCCCACGCCGGTGTGCCCAAATCAATCGAGGCCTACTACCAGGAAACCGGCCGCGCGGGGCGCGACGGTGATGCGGCCTATGCCTTGATGTTATGGGCAGCGGACGATTTTGCCCGCGCCCGCCAGCGCTTGTCCGAAGTCGAGGAACATCGCCGCGCCAATGAACGCGTGCGGCTCGATGCGCTCGCCATGCTGGTCGAGACAGCCGGGTGCCGCCGGGCGCTGTTGCTGCGCCACTTCGGCGAGAGCCCGCCCGACAAATGCGGCAACTGCGACAATTGTCTGGAAGCGCCGGGCATCGTCGATGCCACCCAGTTGGCGCAAAAACTGCTCTCGGCAGCGTACCGCACCGGACAGGCGTTCGGGTTCGGCCATCTCGAAAAGGTGCTGACCGGGCAAGGCGACGAACGGATCAGCCAGCGCGGGCACGACCAGCTCAGCGTGTTCGGGATTGTGCCGAGCGAAGAGGCGCATTTGCTGCGCCCGCTCGCGCGGGCCTTACAGGCGCGCGGCTCGCTGATCCCGACCGAGCACGGCGGGTTGGCCTTGGGCGGCGACGCGCGCGATATCCTGAAAGGCGAGGTGCCGGTGCTGATCGCGCTCGCCGCCAAGCCCGAACGCGGGCGCGGCTCGCGTGGGCGCCGCGCCGCAACGGGCGCGAGCAACCCGGTTGGCGATCCGCTGTTCGATGCACTGCGCGAGCTGCGCCGCGAGATTGCCAGCGAGGCCGGGGTGCCGCCTTACGTGGTGTTTCACGATTCGACCTTGCGCGAAATGGCCACCCTGCGCCCCGCATCGCTCGCCGCGATGGGCGAGATCACCGGGGTCGGCGCGCGCAAGCTCGAGGCGCACGGGGATGCGTTTCTGTCGGTAATCCGCCAATTCTAAGATCTTCCCCCTCTGGGGGAGGTGGCAGCGCGCAGCGCTGACGGTGGGGGCAGTCGCGCGGCATCCGTTCCCCCACCGACCCGCCTTCGGCGGGCCACCTCCCCCAGAGGGAGAGGATCGGGATTGACAGCCTCGCTGAATTTGATATTAATATGATATCAGATTAAGGGGAACTCACATGTCCGATTCGCATCACGTCATGACCTCCAGCCGGGAACGCTCGGCCTGGAGCACCAGTGGCTACCTGATCCTGCTCGCCCTTCTCGCTCTGCTCGCACTGACAATCTTGCGGATCATTTTCTTCGCCGGGAGCGTGCCCGATGACAGTCAGATCTTCGGCTTCGTGGTCGGCACGGGGCTCAGCGCGGTTGCCTTGGTGGTCCTCGCCTCGGGCTTCTACATGATCCAGCCCAACCAGGCTGCGGCGATCACGCTGTTCGGCTCGTACCGCGGCTCCGACCGCAACACCGGACTGCGCTGGGTCTGGCCGTGGATGGGCAAGACCAAGATTTCGGTGCGCGCCAACAACCTGATTTCGGACCGGATCAAGGTCAACGA
>JARXKR010000224.1 GCA_030271565.1 Pseudomonadota bacterium | reverse complement strand
CCCAGGCGGCCAGCACTGCATCGGCGAGGTCCCCCACACTGCGCACGTCGGCCGATTGCGGACCGAAGTTCCACCCTTGGGCAAAGCGCTCACCTTGTGGACCAGCGAGTTTTGCCCCCAGCCACAGGTAACCCGCGAGCGGCTCGAGGACATGCTGCCATGGCCGCAGCGATCCGGCGTTGCGCAAGGCCGGCTGGCCGTTCCCGGCGAGCGCCCGCATCAGATCGGGCACCAGCCGGTTGGCCGACCAGTCGCCCCCGCCGATAACATTCCCCGCTCGTGCGGTGGCGATCCGCACCCCGTGCTGCGCGTCCTTGCCCGGCTCGAAAAAGCTCGAGCGCCACGAGGCTACGGCAATTTCCATCGCGGCTTTGCTGGCGCTGTACGGATCGTGGCCGCCGAGCGAATCGTTCTCGCGGTAGGCATGCTCCCATTCGCGGTTGAGATAGACCTTGTCGGTGGTCACCATCACCACGCCGCCGCGCATCCCGCTGGCGCGCACCGCTTCCATCAGGTTGATCGAGCCGGTGACATTGGTCGCAAAGGTCTCGGCCGGCGCGGCGTAGCTGTCGATCACCAGCGGCTGCGCCGCGAGGTGGAAGACGAAGTCCGGACCTGCCGCTTTCAATGCTGCACTCAGCATCGCGGCATCGCGCACGTCGCCGATGTTGTGCTCGATCCCGCTGGCCACTTCGGCCTGTTCGAACAGGCTGGGATCGGTTGGCGGGGCCAGCGAATAGCCGACCACTCGCGCGCCCAGCCGTTCGAGCCACAGGCACAGCCACGAACCCTTGAACCCGGTGTGTCCGGTGACGAACACAGTCTTTCCGCGATAGGCGTCAGCGAACATGGGTCAGCGCTGCCACGGCGCTTTGCCGCCATCCCATAGTTCATTGAGCAGCCGCCATTCGCGATAGGTATCCATCGGCTGCCAGAACCCGTGATGCTCGAACAGCATCAGTTCACCTGCTTCGGCGAGGCGCATCAGCGGGCGCTGCTCAAGGATCAGTCCGGGGTCATCGTCGAGGAAATCAAACACTTTGGGCGAGAACACGAAGTAACCGCCGTTGATCAGCCCTTCGCCGGCCTGCGGCTTTTCGGAGAAGCTGGTGACCTGGCTCCCATCGACCGTCATCACCCCGAACCGCCCCGGCGGATGAACCCCGGTGACCGTCGCCGCCTTGCCATGGCTGCGGTGGAACGCGACGACTTCGGCCACGTCGATATCGGCCACGCCGTCGCCGTAGGTCAGGCAGAACAGTTCCTCGCCCGCCAGCCGGTCGCGCACGTTCCACAGCCGCGCCCCGGTTTGCGACGCGAGACCGGTTTCGGCGAGGACGATCTGCCACGCTGCCTCGGGAAATTCGGCGCTGCCATAGTCGATCTCGCCCGGTCGTCCCGGCGAAATCGTCAGGTCGGCGAGCTGCGCGCGCAGGTTGAGGAAGTATTCCTTGATCGCCCAGCTCTTGTACCCAAGGCAGAGCACGAATTCGTTGATCCCGGCGGCGCCATAAGTGCGCATGATGTGCCACAGGATCGGCCGCTCGCCGATCCGGATCATCGGCTTGGGGATGTCATCGGCGACATCGCGGATGCGGGTGCCTTGCCCGCCGCACAGGATCACTGCTTTCATGTGTCTGGATCATCTAAAGAAGTTCGCCGGTGGCGCAACTCGGCAATCAGGGTTCGGACCCCAAGGCGCAGCTTTTCGGAACTGACAACGCCCTGCCGCCAGGCGGCGCTCCACACCTGGACAATCATCGCGAGTTCGAGTGCGAGCATGGCCCAAGCCATGCCCACTGCGCCCATTTTACCGACCAGCACTGCACCGGCGGCAACCCCGACCACTGCCGCGACCAGATAGAAATAGGTGAAGCTGGCGTGGCGATTGACCGCAAGCAGCAGGTTCGAGAGCGGTCCCCACGCAGCATTGCCCAGCATCGCGGCGACCATCAGCGCGAGCAGCGGCATGCCGGGCGCGACCATGCCGCCGGTCCACAAGCGGACAAAGGGCTGGCCGATTAAGAGCAACGCTACCGCGGCGGGCACGACCATGGCCGCCATCACCGCCAGGTTGAGCACCACCAGCTGGTTGGTCCGTGCCTCATTGTCCTGAGCGACGAACACGGTGTAGCGCGTCATCGAAGCGATGTTGAAGCGGTAAGCAAACTGCAGCGCGGTGCGGCTGAGCGTGCGGACCACCGAAAAGGCCGGGATCGCCGCCGGTCCGCCGACCGCACCGATTGCCATGACCGAACCCTGGATCGCCACCGCCTGTGCCCCGGGCAGGACCAGCGCGGCCAGCGCCGGGCGGATCAGCGCCGAAAGTTCGCGGCGATCGATGTGCCACGACGCTTCGCGCAGCCACGGTGCCTTGCGGCGCAGCGTCAGGGACAGCAGCAAGGTCCCGGCCAGCCGCACTGCGAGATAGGCCAGCGCGACCTGCGGCTGGCTTCCGCCAAGCAGAGCGAGCCCCAGCGCGGCCAGCGCTTCGACCAGGACGATCGTCTGGAACATGAACCCGCTCGATGCAAAGGCATCGGCGGCGCGGAATGCCGCCAGCGTCACCCCGTTGATCAGCGCAAGGAAGCCGTAAAGCCCGAGCAGCAGCGCGGTCGGCACCGCCTGTTCGCGCGGCAGCACGCTGCCAAAATCGAGCGAGCCGGGAAACACCACCAGCACCGCCAGCGCCGCGAGGCCAAGCAGGCCCAACCCGGCAGCGACGGTGATCAGCCGCAGCACCATCATGATCCGCGCCGCCCGTGGCCGGTCGCCCAGGGCAACAGCATGGGTCATGGCGTTGGCCCCGGCAGTGGTCAGCCCAAGATCTGCCATCGCGAGCAGGGCCGGCACGCTGTAGAGCAGCACCCACGCGCCGTAACCGCCCAGCCCCCAGCTGCGCGTCAGCACCGGCACCGACAGCAACTGAACCAGCAGCTGCATCGCAAGGCCGTAGAACCCCGCCGCAGTCCCCTGCGCCAGACGGCTTTTGCCAAGGGTGAGCAGCCTGTTCATGCCCAGCTTGCTAGCTCCGGTGCGGGCCAAGGCAAGTGTCTTAGCGGGTCGGGACCGGCACTTCGCCCGAATAATCGTAAAACCCCCGCCCGGTCTTGCGTCCGAGCCAGCCGGCCT
>JARXKR010000030.1:14767-17031 GCA_030271565.1 Pseudomonadota bacterium | reverse complement strand
CCGCGGCAGCGTCGATGATCTTGCCCACGACCTGCTTGGCATAGGCCGGGTTTTCCTCAAGCCAGTCGCTCATCTTGTCAGCCATCAGACTTTCGAGCGGCTGGCGCACTTCGGACGAGACCAGCTTGTCCTTGGTCTGGCTGGAGAACTTGGGATCGGGCAATTTGACCGAGACAATCGCGGTCAGCCCTTCGCGCATGTCCTCACCGGTCAGGCTGACCTTTTCCTTTTTGAGCAGGCCGGACTTCTCCGCGTAATTGTTAAGCGTGCGGGTCAGCGCCGCGCGGAAGGCGGCCAGATGCGTGCCGCCGTCGCGTTGCGGGATGTTGTTGGTGAAGCACAGGACGTTTTCGTAATACGAATCGTTCCACTCCAGCGCGACTTCGATCGCGATCCCGTCACGCTCGGACGAGATGGCGATTGGATCGGGCAGCAGCGCGGTCTTGTTGCGATCGAGATAGCCGACAAAGGCCCCGATCCCGCCTTCATAGAACAGGTCATGTTCCTTGACCTCCTCATGCCGGTTATCGCGCAGCTTGATTCGCACCCCGGAGTTGAGGAAGGCCAGCTCGCGGTAGCGATGCTCGAGCTTTTCAAAGTCGAATTCGAGCACGTTCTTGAAGGTGTCGGTCGAGGCCATGAAGGTCACGCGGGTGCCTTTCTTGACGCCCCCTGTTCCGTTGGCCGGCGCCGCGCCCATAAGCTTTAGCGGGGCAACCGCATCGCCGTGCGCGAACTTCATCCAGTGCTCTTCGCCGTCGCGCCAGATCGTCAGCTCGAGCCATTCGCTGAGCGCGTTGACCACCGACACGCCGACGCCGTGCAAACCGCCCGAAACCTTGTAGGCATTGTCGTCCGAGGTGTTCTCAAACTTCCCGCCCGCGTGGAGCTGGGTCATGATCACTTCGGCCGCCGAAACGCCTTCTTCGGTATGAATTCCGGTGGGGATGCCGCGCCCGTTATCCTCGACCGAGACCGAGCCATCGGGGTTGAGTTCGATCAGCACCAGGTCGCAGTGCCCGGCCAGCGCTTCGTCGATGGCATTGTCCGAAACCTCGAACACCATGTGGTGCAGGCCCGAGCCGTCGTCGGTATCGCCGATGTACATGCCGGGGCGTTTGCGCACCGCATCGAGGCCCTTGAGGACCTTGATCTGGTCGGCGCCATATTCGTTCTGGTTGGGGAGATTTTCGGGGATGTCAGACATAACCAGCATATAGGGATTCAGGCCCCGAAACGGAAGTGTTTACGCCCCCTTCCATCCACAGGGAAATCCTGCTCAAGTGGCAGCATAATCGTAGGAGGCCTTCAATGAAAAAGCTGTTCGCACTCGCCCTTTTGGGAACCACCGCGCTTGCCGCCGAAGCCGGGGCGATGGATGCCCAGCTGCGCCCCGACCAAGTCGAATTCAAAGGCCTTTACAAAGAGCTGGTTGAAACCAACACCACACTCTCGTCGGGCAGCTGCACGCTCGCGGCAGAACGCATGGCGGCGCGGATGCGCAGCGCCGGCATCCCCGATAGCCAGATCACGCTGTTTTCCACGCCGGAACGCCCCAAGGACGGGGGTCTGGTGGTGGTCTATCCCGGCACCGACAAGAAACTGAAGCCGATGCTGCTGCTCGCGCATATCGACGTGGTCGAGGCCAACCGCGCCGACTGGACCCGCGATCCCTTCACCCTGATCGAGGAGAACGGCCAGTTCTACGGGCGCGGCACCTATGACGACAAGGCGCAGGCGGCAGTGTGGACCGACACGATGGTTCGCTTCGCCAAAGAGAAATACAAGCCCAAGCGGACGGTCAAGCTGGCGCTGACTTGCGGCGAAGAAACCTCGGGCGCGTTTAACGGGGCCGAGTGGCTGACCAAGAACAAGCGCGATCTGATCGACGCGGCCTATGCGCTCAACGAAGGCGGCGGCGGGCGCTCTGACGGCGACGGCAAGCTGATGGTCCAGACCATCCAGGTTGGCGAGAAGGCCTATCAGGACTTCACCCTGACCGCGACCAACGAAGGTGGGCATGCCTCCTCGCCGGTACGCGACAACGCGATCTACGCGATGTCGGATGCGGTGCTCAAAATCCGCGACCACGAATTCGCGCTCGAATTCAACGACACCACCCGGACCTTCTTCGCCAAGGCCGGGCCGCTTTATCCCGGCGCAATTGGCAAGGCGATGGCCGCGCTCGCCGCCAATCCGCAGGACAAGGCATCCGAAGCGATCGTCAATCAGGACCGCAGCCTCCATTCGATGCTGCGCACCAC
>JARXKR010000030.1:0-14667 GCA_030271565.1 Pseudomonadota bacterium | reverse complement strand
CATCCGAAGCGATCGTCAATCAGGACCGCAGCCTCCATTCGATGCTGCGCACCACCTGCGTCGCCACGCTGGTCCAAGGCGGGCACGCGCTCAACGCGCTGCCCCAGCGGGTTACCGTCAACGTCAATTGCCGGATGTTCCCGGGGCGCACTTCGGACGAAACCCAGGCCGAGCTGACGCGGGTGATCGGCAACCCCGCAATCACCATCGAGCAGCGGGTCAAGGATAAGCCGATCGCCAAGGTCCCGCCGCTCGATCCTGTGATCATCGGTCCGATGACCCAGATCTCGGCCAAGTTCTTCCCCGGGGTGCCGGTGATCCCGACGATCTCGACCGGGGCCAGCGACGGGGTCTACACCGCCGCAGTCGGCATCCCGACTTACGGGGTTCCGGGGGTCTGGGCCGACAGCAAGATGAACAACATCCACGGGCTCAACGAGCACATGGAAGTGCGCGCGCTGATGGACGGGCGCGATTACCTTTACGCGCTGGTGAAATTGCTTTCGAGCAGATAGCGCCAGACCCGAAGCAACGAAGGGCCGCCACGCGGTTTACGCGTGACGGCCCTAGGCTGTAAGTTGGAGGTGTGCCGAACCGCTGCGCTTAGGCAAGCGTGGCGGTGAACATCAGACCGCTGATCGAAATCGCGGCGATGATCGGCAGCACGATCGAAAGAATGCTGCGCATGATACTTCTCCTGTTGCGTTCGCGAACTCAGTTCGCATTTGCAACATAAGCGAGAGGGTAGAGATTACCAGTGCAAAGGCCGGGACAGGTGTTGCGTATTTTGCAACTACGCGGTCGGTGGATTGGTAACGTTTTGAATTTCAACAGGATTTGTACATGACTCAGAACCCCGCCGCACTACTCGATGCCGAGTTCGGTTCGTTCCCCGGCCTGATCGCTGGCTGGGGCGCCTATCGGGGCGACGCAGACGCGCTCTATGACGGCACCACCACGCTGTCGTGGCGCGAGACTGCCGACCGGGTCGAGCGGATCGCGGCGCGGCTGCAGGCGGACGGATTGGAGCGCGGCCAGGCGGTGGCGATCCTCGGCACCACCGGCGTCAACTATGCGCTGATCTATCTCGCTGCGATCCGCGCCGGGGGCTGCGCCGCGCCTCTGACCACCAGCGCCAGCCCCGATCAGCTCGCCGGCATGGCGGCGGATTCGGGTGCGATCCACCTGTTCATCGACCGCGCCAAGCTCGATGAATTGGGCGACTTCAAGTTGCCGACCGAACGCCAGATCGTGCTCGATGAGGAACTGGACAGCTTCATGGCGCCCGCCGGGACCAAGGCCCAGCCGTTCGAGCCGGCCGAACGCGATCCGCTCAACATTATTTACTCATCGGGCACCACCGGAGTGCCCAAAGGCATCATCCATTCGCACGGCATGCGCTGGCGGCAGATGACCTTCCGCGCGGCGCTCAACTACGGTCAGGACAGCCGCACGCTGACCTCGACCCCGCTCTATTCGAACACCACGATGGCGGTGTTCCTGCCGACGATGTACTCTGGCGGCCGCGTATCGCTGATGGGCAAGTTCGACACGCAGAAGTGGCTGGCGCGCGCGCAGGATGAGCGGATCACTCACACCATGCTGGTCCCGGTGCAATACCGCCGCCTGATGCAGTTCGAGCATTTCGACGGCTACGACCTTTCATCAATGAAGATGAAATACTGCACCAGCGCGCCCTTCCCGGCCGATCTCAAGGCCGAAGTGCTGGCCCGCATGCCCGGCGGGCTGATCGAGATTTACGGGATGACCGAAGGCGGGGTCGCCTGCATTTTCCCGGTCCACGAATTTCCCGACAAGCTGCACACCGTGGGTTTTCCCGCCCCCGGCCATTCGCTGAAAGTGATCGACGAGGCCGGTAATGAATTGCCGCCGGGCGAGGCTGGCGAACTGGTCGGCAAGTCACCCACCATGATGTCGGGCTACAAGAACCAGCCCGAAAAGACCCGCGAGGGCTATTGGACCGACCCCGCCGACGGCAGCACCTGGCAGCGCATGGGCGACATCGGCCGGGTCGACGCCGAGGGCTTCGTCGAACTGGTCGGACGGACCAAGGACGTGATCATTTCGGGCGGTTTCAATATTTTCCCGATCGACCTTGAGCACGAGCTGGCCAAGGACGAGCGCGTGGTCGAGGCCGCCGTGGTCGGCGTGCCAAGCGACCAGTGGGGCGAAACCCCGGTGGGCTTTGTCGTGCTCAAACCCGGGGTCGAGGAAACCGCGCTCGAAGATATCCGCACCGTCGCCAACAGCCGCTTGGGTAAGACCCAGCGCGTCTCGGCGCTCCACGCAATCGGCGAAATGCCGCGCAGCCACATCGGCAAGTTGCTCAAGACCGATTTGCGCGACGTCGCCGTGGCGAAGTAAAGCTCAGGCTGGCGCAGGTGCCGGCCGCTCGCTGCGATAATACAGGAAGGTCAGGAACAGCGCGGTGGCACCCAGCAAGTGCCACGCGGCATGACCTTGCAGCAGGCTGTGCGGCGCGCAGACTATGCCCCGCTGATCGAGGTTCCAGATCGTGAACGCCAGCGCCTTGGTTGCGATCCCGGTCACATAGAAGCGCGTTTTAACCCCCGCCCGCAGCGGCCGGGCAAACCCCATCTCGGCAATAATCGCAGCAATCAGGACGACCGCAAACAGCCACCGGCGCACTTCGGGAACCAGGTACAGCAGCGTCAGCAACACCGCCAGCAGTGCCACATAGAGCGTGATCGCCTGCTTATCCGACAAGCGGCGCCAGCGCGCCAGCGCGCAGACCAGCATGAACCCGCCGGTGAAATACATCCCCGTCACATCGAAGAACTGCCCCCACAGCGATAGCGTCGCGTGGAGCAGCACCGAACCCAGCCCAACGATTATCGCGGTGATGCCGAAGAACGCGGCAGCATTGCGATCGAACCCGGATCGCCAATGATCGCCCCGCGTCAGGACGATCATCAAGGCGCCGACAAAGACATATCCATAGCTTGAAAAGCTGTCTGCGGGCTGCAGGACCAGCGATCCGATCCGCGGAAATTCGCAGAAACATCGCGTCGCAGTGCAGGTAGCGGGGGCATAGGCTGACCAGTCAGGGCCCAGTCCGGCCAACAACAGCGTTGTCGCCAGCACCGCCAGCACCGTCACACCCAGGCTTGTCACAACGTCGCGTACGGTAATCATCGGTACGGCGTGACAGGTTGCAAGGTTCGCGGCAAGCCCGCGCGGGTGCCCAGCGAATTCGCGAGCGCGGCTTGTCTCGGCTGAACGCCGGGCCTATCCGCGCCTGCATGACCATCCAGCCTTCAGATTCGATCCTGATCGTCGATTTCGGCAGCCAGGTTACCCAGCTCATCGCCCGCCGCGTGCGCGAGGCCGGAGTCTATTCGGAGATTGCCCCGTTCAATTCCGCGAGCGAAGCCTTCGCGCGGATGCAGCCCAAGGGCATCATCCTGTCTGGATCGCCCGCCTCGGTGCTCGATGAAGATGGCCCGCGCATTCCTGACGAGATCCTCGACAGCGGGCTGCCGATCATGGCGATCTGCTATGGCCAGCAGGCCTTGATGCACCAGCTAGGCGGCGAAGTGCTGCCCGGCGATTCGGGCGAATTCGGCCGCGCCTTTATCACCATCGCCGACCGATGCGCGCTGTTCGACGGGTTGTGGAGCGAGGGCGAGACCCACCAGGTGTGGATGAGCCACGGCGACAAGGTTACGAGCCTCGCTCCCGGGTTCAAGCCGGTCGCCTCCAGCCCCGGCGCGCCGTTTGCGGTGATCGCCAACGAGGACAAGCGCATCTACGCGATGCAGTTCCACCCCGAGGTGGTCCACACCCCCGACGGCGGGCGGCTCTATCGCAACTTCGTGCGCCACGTCTGCGGCCTCGCCGGTGACTGGACCATGGCCGAGTTCCGCAAGACCAAGATCGAGGAAATCCG
Source organism: Pseudomonadota bacterium (assembly GCA_030271565.1). GTDB lineage: Bacteria > Pseudomonadota > Alphaproteobacteria > Sphingomonadales > Sphingomonadaceae > Novosphingobium. The sequence goes on along the minus strand of JARXKR010000030.1, from coordinate 10,736 downwards.
CAAGCAAGTCGGTAAGGGCAAGGTCATTTGCGGCCTCTCCGGCGGCGTGGACTCTGCGGTTGCTGCGGTGCTGATCCACGAAGCGATCGGCGAGCAGCTGACCTGCGTGTTCGTCGATCACGGGTTGATGCGGCTGGGCGAGGCCGAGCAAGTCGTTTCGCTGTTCCGCAACCATTACAACATCCCGCTGATCCACAAGGATGTCTCGGCGCTGTTCCTCGGCGGGCTGGCCGGGTTGACCGACCCCGAAGCCAAGCGCAAATTCATCGGCAAGACCTTCATCGATGTGTTCGAGGCCGAAGCCAAGGCAATCGGCGGGGCCGAATTCCTCGCGCAGGGCACGCTGTACCCCGACGTGATCGAAAGCGTCAGCTTCACCGGCGGGCCCTCGGTGACGATCAAGAGCCACCACAATGTCGGCGGGCTGCCCGAGCGGATGAACATGCAACTGGTCGAACCCTTGCGCGAGCTGTTCAAGGACGAGGTGCGCGAGCTGGGCCGCGAGCTGGGGCTGCCCGATATATTCGTCGGCCGCCACCCGTTCCCCGGCCCCGGCCTCGCGATCCGCATCCCCGGCGAAGTCACCCGCGAGCGCTGCGACGTGCTGCGCAAAGCCGACGCAGTCTACCTCGAGGAAATCCGCAGCGCCGGACTCTACGATGCGATCTGGCAGGCCTTCGCGGTGCTGCTCCCGGTAAAGACCGTCGGCGTGATGGGCGACAGCCGCACCTATGACAACGTCTGCGCACTGCGCGCGGTGACCAGCACCGACGGTATGACCGCCGACATCTACCCCTTCGACGCCGCGTTTCTGTCGCGCGTCGCGACGCGGATCATCAACGAGGTCAAAGGGATCAACCGGGTGGTGTATGATTATACCAGCAAGCCGCCGGGAACGATTGAGTGGGAGTGAGCCAAGTCGACCATTGACAGAGCAAAACGTTCTTATTATGTTCTTGGCTTGGCAAGAGGAGGGCGAAGCTGATGTCCGTCGACTATATTATGATCGGAACCAACGATCTGACCCGCGCGCGCCCGTTCTACGATGCGGTGTTCGCGCAAATCGGGGGCGAGCTCGATGTCGAGTATCCCGGCTTCGCTTTTTGCTATCGCTTCCGCAACGGCACGCGCGCTTGGGTGGCGGGGCCGAACAACAAACAGCCGGCCGTATCGGGCAACGGCAATATGTCGGGGTTCCGCTGTGCGTCGGAAGAGGAAGTGATTGCAGCGCACGCTGCTGCATTGGCCCACGGTGGCACCAGTGAAGGGGATCCCGGTCCGCGCCCGATGTACGGCCCGGATTTCTATGGCGCCTATGTCCGTGATCTGGATGGTAACAAGATGAGTTTCATTTTCACGCGTGCCGAGGTGGTGAGCGAACAGTCAGCTTGACGATCTCTTAAGTGCTTAGAGCTACTCCCCAAACAAATCCGAATGCGTCCCGGTCCGCGCCAGGAACAATTCTGTCTCGATCGCCTTGTAGATCAGCACCCAGTCCGGCTCGACATGCAGATCGCGATAGCCGAACCATTCGCCTTTGAGCGGGTGATCGCGGTGGCGCGGCTCAAGCGGTGCATTTTCGATCAGCAGCAGGATTACCGCGCGCAGTTTGGCCATGTCCTTGCCGCGCTTGCTTGTCCGCTTGACGTCTTTCCTGAACGCCGTCGACTGGACAATTTCCCGCAAAGATCAGATGCCGAGATCGTCGAACAGCGCCTCGGCAGTCTTGAAGCGCTGGCCCTTGCCCGCCTCGAGTTCGCCAATCGCCGCGCGGCTTTCTGCGTTGGGCACCACCACCTCGAACGGCAGGCGCTTTTCATCGGCCACGCGCCGCAGCAGCATGCGAATCGCATCTGAGACCGAGAGGCCCATAGCCGCGAGCGCAGCGCTGGCCGAGGCCTTGGTGTCGCTGTCAATCCGGGCGCGAACAATGTCTGATGGTGCATTCATAGCTACATTGTAGCTACATTGCGAATCAAGTCAAGGTCCGATGTAGGACGCTGCCACTTTAAAGCTCACCCCACTCCAGCGGCTCGACCTTGCGCACCACCAGACCCCAGCAGACCATGCCGATCACGATCACGCCCGCCGCGATCAGGAAGGCCACGCGGTAGTTGCCGGTGGCGTCGATCGACCAGCCGGTCAGCAGCGGTCCGATCACGCCCGACATGCCCGCAACACCGTTCTGGATGCCGACCCATTTGCCCGCGCAGCGCGGCCCCGCGATGGTCTGACCGATCGAAAACACGCTGAACGCACCCAGCCCGTTGGCGAGCGAATAGGCGAGCAGACCCAGCACCGCGATCTGCGGGCTGCCGAAGGCGCAGGCCAGCATGCAGCCGAGCGCGACCCCCAGCGAGGCGAGCACCATGAACTTGCGCACCCCGCTCGGGTTGTCACCGCGTGCGATCCAGCGGTCGGCAATGCGTGCTCCGATCACCCCGAACACCGCCGAAAGCAGATAAACCGCGCCGCCCAGCCAGGCCATCGCAGTGATCGAATAGCCCTGCTGCTTGACCAGGTAGAGCGGCAGCCATGAGAGCACGAGGAAATAGGGATAATTGCTGCAGAAATGGCCTAGCGCCGTGCCCCACATTTCGCGTTTGCCCAGCATCGTGCGGAAACTTGGCGCGGGGCCGTGATCGATCACCTGGCCATCGGCCTGCGCCATCGGCTCGGGCCGCTTGAGCCGCAGCCACGGCACCAGCCACAACAGCGACAGGGCCCCGAACACGAAGAACAGCGCGCGCCAGCCGAACTGCGCAATCATCAGCCCGCCGAGCAGGATTCCCACCCCGTTACCGAGCATCAGTCCGGCGCCGGTCATGGCGTTGGCCGAGGCCAGCCGCTCGCCCGAAACGTGCATTGCCAGCAGCTTCGAACTGGCCGGCCAGCCCGCAGATTCGCCCAGCCCGAGCAGCAGCCGCAGCCCCAGCAGCATCGCGAAGCCGACCGCCATCCCGGTCAGCAGCGTCGCCAGCGACCAGACCAGCAGCCCCAGCGCGAGCGTGCGGTAAGGATCGATCCGCTCGGACAGCCAGCCCGACAGGAAGTGCCCGGGCACATAGGTCCAGAAAAACGCCGAGATCAGAATCCCGATCTGCGAATTGGTCAGGTGCAACTGATCCTTGATCAGCGGTGCGGCGGTAGAGAAATTGCCGCGATCGAGCGCGTTGATGAAGATCGCCAACGCCAGCAGCAAGACCAGCGTGCTGGCGGAAGCGGATACGTTGCGCGTGCCATTGGTTGCCTGCGTTGCCATGCTCAAATAACCCCCTGTGCTCGCCCGAGCCAAGGCTTAACCTCAAGTCCGCGAATGCCAAGCGATTGCGCGTTAGTCCTCCACCGCCACAAACCGTCCACCTGCGCGATCCTTGCGCACCCGCAGCCCGTCGAACACCTGCCCGCTCATCGCGATATAGACCCCCGGCGGGGCGACCTGGGCAATGGCGAAGGCCATGCCGAGGTTGAACGGCGCGTCGGTTTCGGCGAAGCGCGCGGGGCTGAGCGCGCCGGTCAGGACCACGGTTTTGCCCTGCATTCCTGCAAGCGTCTTGGCGGTTTCGGTCATCGTATCGGTGCCATGCGTTATGACAATCCGCGCTTCGGCAGCCTCCGCCACTCGCCGCGCGATATCGGCGCGGTCCTCATCGGTCAGCTCGAGGCTGTCCTTGCGGCATACTTCCTCGATCCGGAACGGCAGCGCGACGCGAGCCTCTTTCAGCAGCGCGGGGATGCCCGAATCGACCACCTGGTATTCGCTCAGCGCGTCGAAATAGTTCTTGTCGATCGTGCCGCCGGTGGTGAGCACGAGGATTGCCTGACTGTCCATCGTGCGGCCATAGCCGAACGCTTCGCTTCCATGCTAGCTTCACGTCGGGCGCGCGAGGGAAGAGAGACCATGGCGACAGCGGCGATGGGTCCGGCAGGCAAGCTGCGGGCATCCAATATGCGGATCACACTCGTGGTCGCGCTGCTCGCGCTGTCGGTGCTGCTCAACTATGTCGACCGCGGCGCGATCGGGGTGGCGGCGCCGCTGATGAAGCAGGAACTCGGCCTGTCGGCGACCGGGTTCGGCTTTGCGGTGTCGGCATTCTTCTGGGTCTATGCGCCTTTGTGCCTGGTGGTCGGCTGGCTGTGCGACCGGTTCTGTGTTTACCGCATGTTCGCTGCCGGGGTCGCCCTGTGGGCAGTCGCGACCGCGCTGACCGGCTTCGTCCAGGGGATCGGAATGCTGATCGCGCTGCGCCTGATCCTCGGGCTGGGCGAAAGCATCGCCTTCCCTGGCAGTTCGAAGATTTTTGCCGCCGAGGTTCCTGCAGCACACCGCGGCAGCGCCAATGCGGCGGTGGCGGCTGCGCTCGCGTTTGGCCCGGCGGTGGGCACTCTGGCGGGCGGCATGATCCTGCTCGAAGCCGGCTGGCGCCCGATCTTCTGGATCTTTGGCGGGGTGACCTTGCTTTGGCTGCTGCCGTGGCACCTCGTCTCCGCCCCGCTGCGCACTCAAAACGTCGCTGTGCCGGTGACCGCGCCGGTGCCACTGTCGCAGATCATGGACCAGAAGGCAGTATGGCTGATGGGGGTCGGCCACTTTGCGACCAATTACGGGTTCTACTTCCTGCTGACCTGGCTGCCGCTGTTCCTGGTCAAGACCCGAGGCTATTCGATTGCCGACATGACCGTGCTGACCTCGCTGGGCTTCGCCACCCAAGGGGTGGTCGCGCTAGTCATGGGCCGGGTGTCAGACCACTGGGTCAGCGGCGGGGCTGACGAGGGCAAGGTACGGCGCCGGTTGATGGTGGTCGGCCAGTCGCTCGCCAGCGTGGCGCTGGCCTGCGTTTACTTTACCGATGGGCCGTACCAGCTCGGCGCGGTGTTGATGCTCGCCGGGATCGCTTCGGGGCTGACCTCGACCAACCTGTTCGCGATCGGCCAGATCTTTGCCGGACCGCGCGCGGCGGGGGGATGGATCGGGGTGCAAAACGCGATCGGCAACGGCGCCGGGATCATCGGCCCGATCCTGACAGGGCTGATGGTCGACCACCTGGGCGGCTACGGCTATGCCTTCGCGATCACCGCAGCGGTGCCGGCGCTGGGTGCGTTATGGTGGGCGCGGGTCATCCCCAAGATCGAACAGGTTATCGACTAGCCGCGCGTCACGGGCGGAACCGCACCTCGGTCATCTCTTCAGACTTAGCCCACAGCGCGCGAGCCAGCGCTTCGTCCCGGATATGCGGCTGGACCCCGCCGAAGCGTGCCGTTTCGGGTCCCGCCATCGCGCCGATATTGCAGTCCTCGCAATAGACCCCGCCCATGCCTTCGAGCAGCGGCGAGGTTGCCGTCCAGACGCTGGTCGAGGCCCCTTCCTCGGTCGATTTGAAGCGTTCGTTGACGTTGCCCTCGGCATCGATCCAGCCCATCGCGATTTGCTCTTCCTGGGTCAGATGGCGCTGCAACGGGGTGACGATGCCGCCGGGATGGACCGCAAAGGCGCGCACGCCCGCACTCTGCCCGAGCCGGTCAAGTTCGAGCGCGAACAGGGCGTTGGCCGACTTGGCCTGACCATAGGCCAGCCACTTGTCGTATGCGCGGTGTTCGAAGTTGATGTCGTCAAGTTCCAGCCCGCCAAGCCGGTGTCCGATTGAAGAGACTGAAACCACCCGGGCGCGGCCGCTGTTGGCGAGCAGCGGCCACAGCCGCGCGGTCAGCTGGAAATGCCCCAAATGGTTGGTCGCGAATTGGCTTTCATAACCGCGCGCGTCGCGGGTGAGCGGATTGGCCATGACTGCGGCGTTGTTGATCAGAATATCGATCTTGTCGGTTACCCCGCCAACACTTTCAGCAAAACTGTCGATCGAAGCCGGGTCCGACAAGTCCAGCGGCAGCACGCTGATATGGCCGTCGATCCCGGCCAGATCGCTGAGCGCGGCATCGGGCCGCCGCGCGCCGACGATAACGTGTGCTCCGGCCCCGGCCAGCGCGCGCACCGTCTCGGTGCCGAGGCCGGAATAGCCGCCGGTGACAAGTGCGGTCTGACCGGCAAGGTCAATCCCGGCAATCACCTCACGCGCAGTCGAGCGGTAGCCGAACGGCGAATCGATCGGAGCCTGGGCAGTGGTCATCTACGGAATCCTTGCAATTGAAGTGCGGTCTTGCGGCCGCATAACACTCAAGCGGCGAGCGGCGTAGCCTCGATCTGCGCGATTGCGGCATGAAGCCGCCGCGCCGCAGCGGGCACCAGCCGGTGCTCGAACAGCGTCAGATGACGGCGCAGGGTGCGCTGGACCGAGCCGGTTCCGCTCCCGGTCGCCTCGCCCATCTCGCGGTAGTGTTCGAGCCCGTAACGCAGGATGATCGTGGCGTTGACCGCAAGGTCGCGCAGCCGTTCGCGCGGCCAGTCAAGCTGCTCCGCTTCGACCAGCGCGGCGAGGTAGAGTTCGAGCTGGTCAAAAGTCCGTTCGGTCCAGCCCGGCGCGTTGATCCCGACGACCTCGGCGTGTTCACCGTAGCTCTGTTGATCGCGGTAGAGGAAGCGGAAGTCGCGGAATTCGGCCATCAACGCGCCGACCATCGCGGCATAATCGCCGACCGGGTCGTTCGCCGGGCGGAGCGCCAGCCGCGCCTCAATCGCCAGCGCAAAGCGCTCACCGATCGCGTCGAGCAGCGTCCGGCGGGTCTTGTAGTGGTACCACAGGTTGCCCTCGGCGATCCCGCATGCCGCCGCCACCGCCGCCGTGCTCACCGCGCCGTAGCCCTGTTCGTTGAACAGGACCCGGGCGGTTTCGGCGATCCGTTCCCTGGTCTTGAGCGGGGCCTTCATCAGTAGTGCGAGAGTTCGACCTGCAGCGACTTGTAGCCGTGGACGAAGCTTGCCGCGACCCGGCTCGGTTCGGCCAGGACATTGGCGCGCAGCCGGCGTTTGCCCATTTCTTCAAGCAAGGTCGTCAGCTGCAGTTCGGCCACACGCGCGCCGACGCAGCGGTGAATACCGTAGCCGAAGGAAAGATGGCGACGAGCATTCTCGCGCTCGACCCGGATGCTGTCACCGTCTTCGAACACGCTCTCGTCGCGATTGGCCGAAAGGTACCACAGCACCACCTTGTCGCCCTTTTTCATGTGCACCCCATCGACTTCGGTATCTTCGAGCACGGTGCGGCGCATGTGGGCGAGCGGGGTCTGCCACCGGATCAGCTCGCTGACCGCGTTGGGGATCAGCGCGGGATTGGCCTCAAGCTTGGCGCGTTCTGCGGGGAACTGATCGAGGCCATAGACAAAGCCCGACATCGAATTGCGCGTGGTATCGTTGCCGCCGACGATCAGCAGGATCATGTTGCCGATGAATTCGGCCTCGCTCATTTCCTTCATCGCGTCCGAGCGCAGCATGATCGAAATGAGGTCGCTGCCGCCTTCCTTGCCGATCTTGCTTTGCCACAACTGGGTGAAGGCTGCGCCCATTTCGTAGGCATCGGCGTTGCGCTTTTCCATGCCGCCGGGGGAATGGAGCAGCTCGACATCGCCCAGCGTATCCGACCAGCGGGTGAGGTTGTGGCGCTCTTCCCAGGGGAAATCGAACAACCGTGCGAGCATGTCGGTGGTGAGTTCGATCGACACCCGTTCAACCCAGTCGAACGCTTCGCCAACCGGCAGACTGTCGAGTAATTCGCCGGTGCTTTTCCGCACTTCATCGCGCATCGCCGCAACTTCGCTCGGCCCGAACGCCGGGGCGATGGTCCGGCGCTGGCCGGTGTGCTGCGGCGGATCCATGGCGATGAACATCGGCATGCGAAACTCGCCCTCAAGCAGCTTGTCGACCAGAAAGGCGACGGTAATCCCGCCGTATTCGTACGATGAGGAGAACAGCTTGGGCAGCGCCTCGATCTGTATGATCGGCTTGTAGGTGCTGACCGACCAATAGGGGCCGAACTTCGAATCCGGCACATACTGGATCGGTGCCTCGGCGCGGAGCTTGCGGAAGGGTTCCTGCCAGCGGTCTTCGGCATACAAGACCGCTTCGGAAACATCGATCGGCGCGATTGGCGAAGCAGTGCGGTCCAGCGTGGCGGCAGTGGCCATGGTTCTCTCCCGTTCCTCTATGGAATCTGTTTAGGGGAATTGCCCTAAACGGGCCGGTGCGAGAGTCAAGCTGCGCAATGTCCCAAACAGAAACGCCGCCCGGATCGCTCCGGACGGCGTTTTCAATTGCAATGCCGAGGGGTCAATCCGCTTTGGCGATCCGGCGATAGGGGACAAATTCACCCAGGCTGACCGAGCCGTTGAAGAAGCCGCCGGTCCGGTCGAGCGTGGTCACGATATCGAGGCTGCACAGCTGGCTGCCAGAGGTGTGCGTGACCAGGATGTTATCGTCGTCAAGGTCCTGCGCATTGCGCGGCACGTTGACCCAGATCGTATTGCCCCACCCGTAAACGATCGCGGTCTTGTCGAGCACTTGCATTTCGCGCGTGTCGAAATTCGAAATGCAGGACGTAGGCCGTCCCGCAACGCGGCCGTCGAGCAACTTGTCGAGCTGCTGCTGCGGGGTCAGGCGGGGCCGTGCGTCGAGCGCCGGGCCGGTCAGCAAGGCTGCGGCGGTAATGAGCGCGATAGCGAGAGTGCGCATGAGATCGACTCCAACAATAATGAGACCGCGATCATAACAGCCTTTTGCTGAACCGGGCCTGAAAAATCAGGCCGTCCCGCCGACAGTCAATCCGTCGATCAGCAGGGTCGGTTGCCCGACCCCGGCCGGCACGCTTTGCCCACCCTTGCCGCAGATCCCGACACCCTCGTCGAGCGCGAAATCATTGCCGATCCCGATCACCCGGGTCAGCACGGTCGGCCCGTCACCGATCAGCGTCGCGCCTTTGATCGGCGCGCCCAATTTGCCGCCCTCGATCTTGTAGGCCTCGGTGCAACTGAACACGAATTTGCCCGAGACGATATCGACTTGACCGCCGCCGAAGCTCTTGGCGAAAATGCCTTTTTTGACGCGGCCAAGCAGCTCGGCCGGGTTGTCGTGCCCGGCGCGCATGAAAGTGTTGGTCATGCGCGGCATCGGGGTGCTGGCATAGTTTTCGCGCCGCCCGTTGCCGGTGGCGGGGACGCCCATCAGCCGGGCGTTGAGCCGGTCCTGCATATAGCCCTTGAGGATCCCGTCCTCGATCAGCACGTTCTCCTGGCTCGGCGTGCCTTCGTCATCGATCGAGAGCGAACCGCGGCGGCCCTGCCCGCCCACGCCGAGCAGCGTCCCGTCATCGACCACGGTCACCCCCGGCGCGCCGACCCGCTCGCCAATCCGGCCCGAGAACGCGCTGGTGCCCTTGCGGTTGAAATCGCCTTCGAGCCCGTGACCGACTGCTTCGTGGAGCAGTATGCCGGGCCAGCCGGGGCCGACCAGCACGGTCATTTCGCCGGCCGGGGCATCGACGCTTTCGAGGTTGGTCAGCGCCTGCGCCAGTGCATGGTCGATCGCCCGGTTCCAGGTCGCGGGCTCGAACAGGTCATCGTACAGCCGCCGTCCGCCGATCCCGAAGCTGCCGGTTTCGCGGCGGCCGTTCGCCTCGGCGACAATGCTGACGTTGAGCCGGACCATCGGCCGGACGTCGCCAGCGGTGAACCCGTCGGCGCGGATGATCTCGATCGCCGACCAGTTCGCGGCCAGACTGACGCTGACTTGCGCGACCCGCGGATCGCGCGCACGCGCGGCGGCATCGATCGTCTCGAGCAGCGCGACTTTCTCGGCAAACCCCAGGGCATCGAGCGGTGAGGCGGCGGTGTAGAGGTGGCGGTTGTTCTGGCGCGGCGGCGGCGCGGGCTGGGCCTTGGCGGGATCGAGCAATTGCAAGGTCTCGGCGGCGCGGCGGATCGAGGCCTCGCTGATATCGTTGGCATGGGCGAACCCGGTCATTTCGCCCGAGACGCCGCGCAGGCCAAAGCCCGCATCGCGCGAATAGTCGGCGGTCTTGAGCCGCCCGTCGTCGAACACGAACATTTCCGACGCGATGAACTGGAGGTAGAGCTCGCCATCGTCGCAGCGCGCCAGTGCATCGCGGGTCAGCACCGCAGCGCGGGCGGGGTCAAGCTGGGCAAACAGCAGCGAACGGGGATCGGGCGTGGTCATCCGCCCGGATATAGGGGCTTTAGAAGCTCATACCAGAGGAGACGTCGTGGAGTGCAGACTGGTCGGCCCCATCCGCCGGGCCGCCCTTGAGCACGAAGCGCCGGTCGCAGTAGCCGCAATCGACATAGCCATGCTCGTCGATTTCGAGCCAGACGCGCGGATGGCCCAGTGCGGCCCCGCCGGGAATGTCATTGGCGCCGTCACATCTTACGCGGTGGCTGGCGGTCAGGATCGTTTCGGGCGGCTGGGTCATGTCCGGGCAATAGCACCGGGCCCGAGCGAGTTCCAGCCTACTGGTACTGCACCGAAACCGTGATCGATCCGTTGTAAATCCCGGGCGCCTGGTTGGCGTTGACGGTCAAGCGTCCGCCGATGTTGAGCAGATAGATGCCCGAATTGGTGGTGATCGAATAGCGTTCGGCGTTGCCGCCCTTGGTCAGCCCCACGCCCTTGCCATTGGCGTTGGTGTTGCCGGCAAAGCTGATCGTGGAATTGGTGCCCAGCGCGATCTGGTCGAGCACCATGGCCTGGCCAGGACCGGTCAGGTTGACCACACTGGTCAGGCTGATCCTGGCCCCCATGTTCTTGGTGCCCATCCCGGCGAATTGCGCAAACTGGC